>JAIXVE010000063.1 GCA_027483175.1 Verrucomicrobiaceae bacterium
AAACTCCGTCAGCCGGAACATCCGGCCCAGCATCCGCTGCCGCCATTCCTCCATGGCCGCCCCGTTGCCCGTTTCCTCATACAACGCAAACTGCCGCGTCATACCCTTCCGCCACGCGTCCCCCACCGACGCCTTCCATCGCTCCAGTACTGTTTCCAGCGGCAGATCAAACCCCTCCGGCCGACGCGGCACCCTCAGCAGAATGTGAAAGTGATTACTCATCACACAATACGTCAGGATCTCGACCCCGTGAAACGCCGCCAACGACCGCATCATGCGGACAAATTCCCCCTTCTCCAACTCCCCAAAGATGTACCTGCCGTCCACCACGCGCGAACAGACGTGGTAAATCCCGGCTTCAGTCTCCGGCTCAGTGTAGACGCGTGGCTTGGCCATAATGGATGTGGTACGACTTAATATGCGGTTTATCCGCCGTCAAGGATTTGTTTACGGACACCCACGCAAAGAGGCCTGTCTACCTATCGACCCCTCTCCCCGGAAGAGCTCTGTCCTCTTGCACGCAAATCCGAGCCACCACCTGCCACCCCAACCGACGTCAGATCGCAAACTGCCAAGCAGCCCCGTCCGTCCCGGAGAACCACCCAATCAGGGGTCAGTTCTAATTGTCGCGGACTCCAACCACCGATGACCTTCCGAAATGACCGCGCCCTCCCGGGGTCTGGCCATCAGGCGGGCTCTCCTCACACCTCGGCCTGCGGAAGCACAGCACAGCCCTCAAAGAGGCCTGTCCACTTGGCGGACCCCTGAATGGCAACACTCAATACGGCGTGCTCTCTAGAATTGGAGGCCCCAGGCTGAGTCGGGGATGTCTTCCAAACACCCGCCTCATCTTGACACCATCCACGTCTGTTCTCCAGTTCCTCCCAAAAGTGACCAGACGTGCTGCCTCATCGATGACACACTCGCTTTCTCAATTGTCTACAATGTAAACATTCATTACATAGTACACCATGCACTCCAAGCCTCTTAGCCTCCGCCTTCCCTCCGAAACCCGCTCATGGCTCCAGCGCTTCTCCCGCGGTCGTGCCACCCTCAGTAGCATGGCGGCCCGACTCCTTGAAGAGGCACGCCGCCGCACGCTCTTCCCCGGAATCAGCTTTGCAAACACCACAAGCGGTCGTCGCGCCATCATTGAAGGCTCCCAAACCCTCGTCGCTACCGTCTGGCAGTACCAACAGTCCTCCAATGCCGACGCCATCGCCCTCACCGACCACTTCGGTTGGTCCCTTCAACAAAGCATCGCTGCCATCAGCTACGCCAACTCCTTCCCTGATGAAATCGCAGCCGACGCAGCCGACCTCACGTGTGACTCCCTTTCCTCCCACTCCTCCAATCCTTCCACCCCGGCAGTCTCCGATCCCAACCCCACTCCCTCCGTCCGCATCTCCCACCCGTTCTCCAGCCTCATCGAAGCAGCCAAAGACGCCCGCCTCCACGCCCACGCACCCTACTCCCGATTCAAAGTCGGCGCGGCCCTACTCGGTAAAGGCTGGAAGCTCTTCAAAGGCTGCAATGTCGAGAACCTCAGCTACGGCCTCACCATCTGCGCCGAACGCAACGCCATCTTCCAAGCCCTCGCCGCCGGCGTCTCCCAATTCGAAGCCATCGCCATCGTCGCCGACACCCGCCACCCCATCTCCCCATGCGGCGCTTGCCGCCAAGTCATGGCCGAGTTCGGCAACTTCCGCATCCTCTCCGCCACGCTCTCCGGCGAGGTCTTCGAATCCACCGTCGATACCCTTCTTCCTCGCAGCCACACGGGAATCCTCGATCTCGATTGATCCCGTCACCGGATCACTTCCCGCCCTCCCAACGCACGAATGTTCCACGTGGAACAGTGCAGCTTCCTCCCCCAGCCCACCAGATTTCCCGTTTCCCTCCCCCTCTCCCTCGCTACCGTCTCCACCCCACCCTCTGCCCATCAGCCATGCCATCCGACTTCCTCCACCCCAAACCCTACGACGTCATCGTCGTCGGTGCCGGTCACGCCGGCGTCGAAGCCGCCGCTGCCGCCGCTCGCATGGGTTGCTCCGTCGCCCTCCTCACGCAGAATCTCGACACCGTCTCCCAGATGTCCTGCAACCCCGCCATCGGCGGTCTCGCCAAAGGCAACATCGTCCGGGAAATCGATGCCCTCGGCGGCCTCATGGGACTCAATACCGACGCCACCGGGATCCAGTTCCGCATGCTCAATGCCAACAAGGGCCCCAGCGTCCGATCCCCTCGCGCCCAAGCTGACAAAAAGGCCTACCAGTTCCGCATGAAGTGGCTGCTCGAGAACACCCCCAACCTCGACATCCACCAGGGCAACGTCGCCGAACTCCTCGTCTCCAACGACGCCGTCACAGGCATCCGCACCAACCTCGGCCTCCAATTCTCCGCCCGCGCCATCATCATCAGCGCCGGTACCTTCATGCGTGGTCTCCTTCACGTCGGTCTTCGCAATACCGCCGGCGGTCGCATGGGCGACGCCATGTCCACCGTCTCGGACAGTCTCAAACACCTCGGCTTCGAGGTCCGACGCTTCAAAACCGGCACCCCTTGCCGTCTCAACGGTCGCAGCATCGACTTCTCCCAATGCGAGCGCCAGAACGGCGATTCCCCCGCTCCCGCCTTCAGTTACCTCCGCGACACTCTCGGCGGCGACCCACTCGACCCCTTCACCCTCAATCGCTGGGCAGACCCCATGTTCCACGTGGAACAAATGCCGTGCTGGATCACCTACACCACGCCCAACACCCACGACATCATCAGGGCCAATCTCGACCAGTCCCCCATGTACGCCGGCATCATCGAAGGCGTCGGCCCCCGCTACTGCCCATCCATCGAAGACAAGGTCGTCCGCTTCGCTGAAAAAGACCGACACCAACTTTTCCTCGAACCCGAAGGCCGCCAAACCAACGAGTACTACATCAACGGGGTCTCCACCTCCCTCCCCTACGAGGTCCAATACGCCTTCATCCGCTCCGTCCCCGGCCTCGAAAACGCCGAGATCATCCGCCCCGGCTACGCAGTTGAATACGACTACTGCCCTCCCACCCAACTCTACCCAACCCTCGAAACAAAACGCGTCGAAAACCTCTACTTCGCAGGCCAAATCAACGGCACCTCCGGCTACGAAGAAGCCGCAGGCCAGGGGCTCATCGCCGGCCTCAATGCCGCCCTCAAACTCTCCGGCAAACCCTCGTGGGTCCCCCGCCGCTCCGAATCCTACCTCGGCGTCATGCTCGATGACCTCGTCACCAAAGACGTCTCCGAACCCTATCGCATGTTCACCAGTCGCGCCGAATACCGTCTCCTCCTCCGCCAGGACAACTGCGACCTCCGCCTCACCCCGCAAGCCGCCGCCCTCGGACTCGTCGACCCCATCCGCGCCGCCCGCACCGCCGCCAAAGCCGCAGCCCTCGCAAGCGCCCACCAACTCGCTCGCTCCACGTCCATCGACGGCCTCCGTATCGAAAAATGGATGCGCCGCCCCGAGAATACATGGCAGAAAGTCCCGGACGACCTCCGCTCCCAGTTCTCCGCCGAAATCTGGGATCTCCTCGAAACCGACCTCAAATACGCCGGCTACCTCGACCGCCAACACGAAATGGTCCTCCGCGCCGAACGCATGGAAGACCGCAACCTCCCCGCATGGCTCGACTACTCCTCCCTCAATGGCCTCAAACGCGAAGCCCAACTCAAACTCACCGCCATCCGACCCCAAACCCTCGGCCAAGCCTCACGCATCCAAGGCGTCACCCCAGCCGATATCGCCATCCTCACCATCGTCCTCGAACGCGGCCGCCCGGAATCTGATTCTTGCACAATTGATTGATTATCAATAATTTACAAACATTCCAGACCTTTTATAACCGTTAGTCAATTTCCCATGCAGCGCAACCGCCTCGGCCAAAGCCCCATCGTCGTCACCAGCATCTGCCTCGGCACCATGACCTTCGGCCTCCAGGCCGACGAACCCACCGCCTTCGCCATCATGGACCGCGCCGTGGAACAAGGCATCGACTTCTTCGACACCGCCGAACTCTACCCGGTCCCCCCAGACGCCTCCCTCTTCGGTATCACCGAATCCATCATCGGCCGCTGGCTCCAATCCCGCCGCTGCCGCGACCAGATCATCCTCGCCTCCAAAGTCACCGGCCCTGGCCACGGCTGGTTCCGCCCACCCGTACGCCACGGCTTCACCACCCTCGACAGACACCAGATCATCAAGGCCTGCGAAGACAGCCTCCGCCGCCTCCAGACCGACTACCTCGACCTCTACCAAACCCACTGGCCCGACCACGGCATGCGCGCCGAAGAAACCCTCGCGGCACTCACCGACCTCGTCAAAGCCGGCAAGGTCCGCGTCATCGGCAGCTCCAACGAAACCTGCTGGGGCCTCATGAACAGTCTCCGCGCCAGCGAACGCCACCACCTCGCCCGCTACGACTCCGTCCAGAACAACTTCTCCCTCATCAACCGCCGCTGCGAAAGCGAACTCGCCCAGGTCTGCCGCATGGAAGGGGTCTCCCTCCTCCCCTATTCCCCGCTCGGCGGCGGCGTCCTCACCGGCAAATACAACACCCCGACCCTCCCCGAAGGCGCACGCTTCACCGACTACCTGACCTCCGGCGGCCCGCGCCAGCAACGCATGGCCCAGCGCTTCGTCAACGACCGCACCCTCGCCACCACCGCCCGTCTCCAGCCCATCGCCCGGGACCTCGGCGTCTCCCTAGCCGCGCTCGCCCTAGCATGGAGCCGCCAGCACGACTTCGTCGCCTCCACCATCGTCGGAGCCACCTCAGTCGCCCAGCTCAACGAAAGCCTCGCCGCCCGCGACCTCATCCTCGACCGCGAAACCCTCGACCGCATCGACGCCATCGACGCCGACATCCCCAACCCCATGACCGAAGACGGTCTCCGCCGTCTCTGACCATCCTGCCTAACATTTTATCAGGAAACGGAACGCCGCGCTCGCACGCCAAACCACAACAGGGCAGGGGACCCGACCCCACCCTCACGAAAAATCCACCAGCGACCGGAAGTCCGCATCAAACAACCGGCGCCAGGTCCGCGTCGCCGCACCGTCCGTCATCCGCGACAGCACATCACACACCAGCCGCGCCCGTTCCCAATCCCCGGAAGCCGCCGCCAGCGCCGCCTCCTCTCCCTCGCTCAGCAATCGGAACTGCGACTCCGCCGTCTCCGTCACATAACGATCCGACAACGCCCCGAACAGCATCGTCAGCATCCGGTCGCACTTCGCCTCGAGCTGCTGCAACTGCCGACTCCGGAACACCAGATGCAGCGCCATCCGCTTGTAGAACTTCGCCTCCCGCCTCGCTTCCTCCAGCACCGCCAGCCGGTAACGGTACCGGTTCGTATGCGGCGACATGAAATTCACATCCAGCTCCAGCGACGCCGCATCAATGAACCGCCCGATCCGGCTCCGCAGCCGCACCTCCGCCCGCTGCTCCCGCATGCTCCGCAGCAGTCTCGTCAGGTGATCCGCCTCGTCCCCTGACAATTCCTGCGACGCTCCCCAGCGCTCCAGCGTCTCCAGCGTCAGAAACCCCGCGTTGATCCCGTCCGCAATGTCGTTCAGCGAATACGCCGTATCGTCCGCCCAGTCCATGATCTGACACTCGATCGATCGGAACCCGTCCCGCGCCGGCCCCGGCGGCAGCTCCAGTGGAAAATCCCGTCCTCCTAACACCCAGTCCAGCCACCGGTGCTGCGGATCATACAGAAAATGATGCTCCGGCCTGCTCAGCTCACTGTACAGCGACTTGTACTTCAGCGTGCTGTCCAGAAACGCCCGGCA
>JAIXVE010000118.1 GCA_027483175.1 Verrucomicrobiaceae bacterium
ATGGGGCGACGGCCATGGAGGCGTAGGCGTCGGCGACGTGGCCGAGGAGGAAGTCCGCTTTGAGGGAGGTGAGGTCCGGGGGCGGCATGTTGTCGATGAGGAACTGCATGGCGTCGCGCTGGGGTTCGGGGACCTCGCGGAGGGCGCGGGAGAGTTCTGTGGCGTTAGGGCCGGCGGAGGCGAGGGCGGCGGCGGTGGAGGCGGGCCACCAGTCGGCGGCGGGAGCGGCCGGGGAGGAGAGGGTGAGGGTGGCGAGGAGCGCGAAGGAGAGAAGGGATTTCATGGATTTGGGAGCGGTTGGACGAGAGCGTCCTGACGGATGGACCAGAGAGCGGAGGATTTGTCAGGGAGAGTGAGAGGGATGGTGGCGATGAAGCCTTCCGGGGTGAGGTGGATGACCGGGGTGCCGAGGGGTGGAGTGGCTTCTGGGGAGATGGAGAGGTCCTTGAGGGAGGAGGCCCAGCGCTTGTGGCGGGCGAAGTGGTCCTTCTGGGCGTAGTAGATTTCCTGGAGTCGATTGCGGGCCGGGGCGGAGGGGTCGGGGGAGAAGGTGACGGTACCTGGGGGTTTGCGGGTGAACTGGACGTAGGCCCAGCGTTCGGGGCGGTGCATGTCGATGATGCCCTGGGGGGACCAGATCCAGTTGTTTTCCGGGGTGTTGGGGAGTTTGACGTATTTGCCGTCTTTGATTTCGATCTGCCATTCGACGCGGGAGAAGCCGACGCGCCACTGGTCGCCTTCGGCTGGGGGGGTGGGGCGGCGGGCGCATTCGCCGAGGGCTTTCCATGGGAAGGCGATTTCGACGGACCAGCCTTCGTCGGTGTCGGCGGGGTTATTGAGCGAGCCGCGGATGTGGACGCCGGATTTGAGGCCGGGGATTTCCCATGAGTTCATGGCGGGGCCGCCGTCCTTGTAGGGTTTGGGGAGGAAGAGGTCCCATGTGGTGTTGAGGGCGTTCATTTCGAACTCGAAGTATTCGTGGGAATCGCCGTTGGGGTCGATGAAGACCTCGAAGTCGGGGTCCTGGAAGATGACGGCGTCGTGTTCGGTGAGGGTGGCCCAGACGTGGGGTTCGTCGAGGTTGGCTGAGACGTAGAAGAAGTTATCGTCCCAGAGCATGCGGGCGCGGGTGCGGAAGCGGGGGTTGGGTTTGGCGTCGCCCTCGATGTCTTTGAATTCGTCGGTCCATGGGGCGGACTGCCATGCTGAGTCGTCGAGTTTACCGTCGATGACTGGAGGGGAAGTGGCGAAGTGGCAGACGTAGCCTCGCGGGATGAGCGGGAGCATTTTGGCGAGCCAGTCGGCGTGCTGGGCGGGCGGGGCGGGGGCCTGCTGAGCGGCGGCGGGAAGGGCGGCGAGCAGGAGAGAGAAGACGGCGAGCGGGCGCATGCCCGGGAGTGTTGCGGGAATGCGGGGCGGGTGCAATCTGCAATCGAGCGGCGAGGTGAGGAAATCAGGGATGGCCGAGCGAACGTGCTTTGGTGGCGAGGCGCTGCTGGAGATTCCGGCAGACAGTTTCGCAGAGGTCGCGGATCGTGGGGTCGGAAATGAAGCAGATGACGGAGAGCCCTTCGCGGCGGCGGCCGACCATGCCGGCGTCGGCGAGGGATTGGACGTGGCGGGAGACGTTGGCCTGCGTGAGGCCGGTGGTGGCGACGAGTTGGGAGATATTTTGTTCGCCGGATTCGAGGGCGCGGAGGATTTTGAGGCGGCTGGGTTCGGCGAGGGTGCGGAACCATGAGGCGATGAGGACGAGGGCCTCGTCGGAGACGGGAGGCACCGGGGATTTTTTGGAGGGCGGCATGGTGGGAGAGGGCGCGGGTTTCATGCGTCTGCGCTCATCAACGGATTAGGGTATAGGAAGGCTGGAGGGAGGGGGCGTCAAACCCGAAGATTGGTCAGGAGGTGAGTGGGGCGAGATTGAGAAAGGCGTTGGTGAGGGCGGACCATGAGTCTGGGTGGGTGGACCAGCCGGAGCTGACGCGGATGGCGAGACGGGCGCGGTCGGGGTGGATGTTCATGGCGGCGAGGACCTCGGAGGCGCCGCCGCCGCGGCTGCAGGCGGAGCCAGTGGAGACCTGGAAGCCGGCGCGGCTGAGACGGGCGACCCATTTGGTGTTGTTGCCTGAGGGCATGAGGAGGAGGGAAGTGTTCCAGAGACGCGGGGCGGAGCGGCCGGGGATTTCGAGGTTAGGGAGGGCGCTGAGGAGGGATGATTCGAAGGCGTCGCGCGGGATGGCGAGGAGGTCTGTGTTATTGAGGGAGAGGAATGCGACGGCGGCGTCCCATGCGGCGAGCATGGCGGAGGCGGCTGGGGTGTTTTCGGTGCCGGCGCGTCGGGAGGATTCCTGAGCGCCGCCGCGGAGAGAGCGGAAGCGGTGGAGGGAGGCGGGGATTTTGAGGATGCCGATGCCTTTGGGGCCGCCGAATTTGTGAGCGCTGATGGTGACGAAGTCGGCGAGGCCTGGGTTTGGGGTAAGGATTTTGCCGATCCACTGGGAGGCGTCGGTGTGGAAGAGGGCCCCGTGCTGGCGGCAGAGATTGAGGGCTTCGGGCCACGGTTGGAGAACGCCGGTTTCGTTGGAGGCGGCGATGAGGGAGACGAGGGCGGGGCGGTGGGTGACGAGGAGGTGTTTGAGGGCGTTGAGGTCGGTGGTGCCGTCGGGGTTGGCCGGGATGGAGATGGCGCGGGGGCCGAGGAAGGTGGTGGCGGGGTCGGAGAGGGCTGGGTGTTCGAGGGAAGAGAGGAGGACTGGGGCGGAGGAGGAGTCGGCGAACCAGCGGATGAGGGCGTTGTTGGCTTCGGTGGCTCCGGAGGTGAAGATGATTTCTTCCGGGGAGCAGCTGAGGAGGTCGGCGGCGCGATCGCGGCAGTGTTCGAGGACGTCGCGGGCGGCGGCGCCTTCTTTATATAGACTGGAGGGATTGTGCCATGAGGCGTCGGACGCGAGGAGCCATGCGGCGCGGGCGTCAGGGTGGAGAGGGGAGGTCGCGTTCCAGTCGAAGTAGCCGTTCACGGGTGAGGGTGGTGGAGAAAAATGAAATCGTCAAATTCGGCGCGAGGATTTGGCACGCTTCCGGCTCTATAGTTTTGCAGACATAGGCGGTTCCGCACCGCGGGCCGCTGTCAAAAATTCCTTCGGGGGGAGGATACCGCGCCAGTGTGTTATTCGTTGTCCGCCGGGTTAAAAACCTGGTGAGTGTTCGCGAACTGACACGCTGGCGCGGCCAATTTTGGCCAGAGCGATTTGAGAGGGGCCCGGGATGGAGGGAAAGTGGTGGCGCGCGGGGAGGTGGGCGATTAGATGGGGAGGGTATGGTGGAGCAAGCAGTCCGAAAGTTTCTGGAAGGGAATGCGATTGGGGGCCGGGTGCTGGTGTCGGTGTCGGGCGGGGTGGATTCGGTGGTGCTGCTGGAAGTGTTGAGAAGGGTGGGCGGATTGGGTTTGGTGGTGTGCCACCTTGACCACGGGTTGCGCGGGGAGGCGTCGCGTGGGGATGCGGCGTTTGTGAGGGGATTGGCGGAGCGGTGGGGGTTGGTGTTTATGGGTGGGGTGGTGGATGTGGGGAAGGAGGCGGAGCGGGGTGGGTTATCGCTGGAGGAGGCGGGGCGGGAGGCGCGGCATCGGTTTCTGGCGGGATGCGGGAGGCGAGCGGGGACGCGGACGGTGATGCTGGGGCATCATGCGGATGACCAGGTGGAGACGGTGCTGGCGAATCTGGTGAGGGGGTCGTCGGGGTTGCGGGGGATGCGGGGTGTTAGTGAAGTGGTGCCGAGGGGGTGCCAGAAGGCGTTGCGGTTGTGTCGGCCGCTGCTGGAGGTGCCGCGCGTGGAGATTGAGAGGTGGGCGGAGCGTGAGGGGATTGGGTATCGGGAGGATGGGACGAATGCGGAGCGGGATTTTCTGCGGAACCGGATGAGACACGATGTGATTCCGGCGATGGTGGCGGCGGCGGGGAGGGATTTTCGGGCGGCGTTGTGTCGGGCGGCGGCGATGGCGATGGAGGATGGGGAGTTACTGGATGAGATGGCGGCGGAGGTGGCGGCGAAGGAGGAATTGGAGGTTAGGGAATTGCGGGAGATGGCGGCGGCGTTGCGGCGGCGGGTGGTGTATGGGTGGCTGCGGCGGCGGGGTGTGCCAGGGTGTGGTGCGGAGACGGTGATGCGGGTGCTGGCGATGATGGAGCCGGACGGGCCGGCGAGGATGGAGTTGGCGGGCGGGTGGCGGGCGGGGCGGACGGCGCAGCGGTTGTGGGTGATGCGCCCGGAGAGTTGAGGCGGGTGGCGGGAGTATGTCACCGTTTGCTCGACGCGGCAAATCCCGGCGGATGGAAGTGACTCGGCGACAACCATTGGACTATCTGCTGCGCAAGACGAGACCCAGAGTCACTATTGAAGGCGGTGCCTGTAACAGGCAGAAATTCCCTGTTACAGGGCTTGACGGCTGCCGCGAGAACCGTTATGAACGGACACATGGCATTCTCATCCACCAGCTATCCGAGGAAATGGAAATCAGGCAAGACGACGGTGATACGTGTTCCCGAAAAGCTGGCCGAGGCGATGGTGGAAATCGCGAAGCGCATCGACGATTCGGACGGACGTGTCCTGCGGGAAGAGCCTTTTGCCAGCTTGTTTCCTTCGCTCGAAGCAACCATTCCACAGACAAACGTCACGTACAAATCCGGGCGACCGGTGAATGTGGCAACAGTGCCTCAGCGTAGCCCGTTCCGATACCCCGGGGGAAAGACTTGGCTGGTGCCGTATTTGCGCGATTGGTTTCATTACCAGAAGGCGAAGCCGGTTCGTCTCATCGAGCCATTCGCAGGCGGAGCAATCGTGAGCCTAACTGCCGGTTTCGAATCACTTGCTCGGCATGTCGTCTTCGCCGAACTGGATCAGCGAGTTGCGGCGGTGTGGCAGGTGGTTCTAAATGGTCAATCCGAGTGGCTGGCGCAACGCAGCCTGAATTTCGACGTGACGGTCGAGAATGTACGTCTTGTTCTCGACAAG
>JAIXVE010000137.1 GCA_027483175.1 Verrucomicrobiaceae bacterium
TCTCCTTCGACCCTCAAGGCCGTCTCTCCATCCGCTACGCTCCCTATCTCAGCGGCTCAGCCACCATCACCGTCTCCGTCACCGACCGCTCCGGAGCCTCCGCCCAGCGATCATTCAATATCTCCCTCCCCGCTCTCCCCGCCCCCGCCATCACCTCCCAGAACACCCCATCCCTCAACCCCCTAACTGGTCTCTGGGAACTGCCCGTCACCATCCAGAACATCGCCCAGCGCGCCATCGGCGGCTTCTCCCTCGCCACCTCCTCTCTACCTCAAGGCACCTCCCTCTACAACGCCTCCAACGCCCTCTCCCCGTCCCACGCCATCACCGACGCCCGCCCCCTCAATCCCAACCAGTCCATCACCCTCACTCTCGAATTCCTCCACCCATCCCAGAACCCTCTCCCCACCCCCACCCTCACCACCGCCACCACGCTCCCCCGCCCCGTCCCTCCAGCCACCTTCGCCATCGACCGCGCCTCGTTCCTCTCACCAGACACCCTCCTCCTCGAGTTCCCCACGGAACCAGGCACCTCCTATCAAGTCCAATACAGCAGCGACGGCCTCAACTGGCTCGACTCCCTCTCCCGCATCCGCGCCGCCGGCACCTCCACCCAGTGGATCGACTCCGGCACTCCCCGCACTGCCTCCCCTCCAGGCTCCGGCTCCCGCTTCTACCGCGTCAAACGCCTCCCCGGCTCCTGACCGCCGCCTCAGCCCGCTCCGCCACCCACCGGCCCTTCCCGCCGGCCACCCCCTCCCGCCCGCCTTTCGCCGTTTCTGCTTTCCCAGTCCGTTTTCACGCCTAGATTCCCCCACCCCCCAATCCGCCGCACCGTGAGAGAAAAAATCCAAGCCCTCAACTCCCGCCTCGTTTCCACCGTCCTCGGCGCAGACGACGCCGCATGGCACCTCATCGTCGCCATCCTCGCGGGCGGCCACGTCCTCATCCAAGGCCCCCCAGGCATCGGCAAAACCACCATCGCCTCCACCCTCGCTCGCAGCATCGACGCCTCCTTCAAACGCATCCAGTTCACCCCGGACCTCCTCCCCAGCGACATCACCGGCTACTCCATCTTCCACCAGGGCACCGGAAAATTCGAATTCATCCCCGGCCCAGTCTTCTCCCACATCGTCCTCGCAGACGAAATCAACCGCACCAGCCCACGCATCCAAAGCGCTCTCTTCGAATGCATGAGCGAACAGCAGGTCACCGTCGACGGTGTCACCCGCCCGCTCCCCTCCCCGTTCATGGTCATCGCCACCCAGAACAATCTCTTCGACACAGGCACTTTCCCACTCCCGGAACCCCAGCTCGACCGCTTCCTCCTCACCGTCTCCATGGACCTCCCGGACAAGGAAACTCAGGCCAAACTCCTCCAGCTCCACGCAAGCAAAGGCATCTCCCAGCCCGCAGAACCTCCCATCCTCCACGTCAACGACATCACCGCCTGCCAGCAACTCTGCCTAGCCATCCCAGTCAACGACCGCATCTGCCGCTACATCACCTCCATCTGCGAAGCCGCTCGCAAAACCGACGGCGGCCGCAGCGCCCTCTCCGCTCGCGCCAGCATCTCCATCATGCGCGCCGCCCAGGCCGCCGCATGGCTCGAAAACGCCAAAGCCGTCTACCCGGACCACGTCAAGGCCGTCACCGAAGCCGTCCTCTCCCACCGCCTCGTCCTCCGCGACTCCCGCCACGGCCAGGCCAGCGACGCCTCCTCCATCATCACCGGCATCCTCGCCTCCGTCCCGGTCCCCTGACCGCTCCCTCACTCATGTCCCGCCAAGGCCGACGCCACACGGTCTCCCGCCTCTCCAGCCGCGGCGGCATGCTCGCGCTCATCTCCTTCCTCACCGTCACCGTCGGCGCACTCATCCCAGACCCGGACGTCGTCCGCGCTGGCCTCTTCGGCCTCGCCCTCATCCCCCTCTCATGGCCGCTCGCCAGATGGAACCTCTCCCGCCTCTCCATCCAGCGTGCCCTCCCCCAAGACTGCTTCGTCGGCCAGTTGTTCTCCACCGACCTCCTGCTGTCTAACAACTCACACCTCCTCCCGCGCTTCTCCATCGAACTCGAAGACGGCTTCGCCGGCCCATCGGAAAAAGGCCTCTCCACCCCCTTCCTCGCCCAGGGCACCACCGTCCGCCGCAGCATGGCCACACGCATGCTCCGCCGCGGCACCCACCACCGCATCCGCTGCGGCTTCGTCTCCGAATTCCCCCTCGGCATCTGGCACTCCCGCAGAGAAATCAGAGACCACATCGAATTCACCGTCTTCCCCCGCCCTGTCCTCCCGCGCGCCCTCGAAGACTCCGCCAACGCCGGCTTCTCCGACGCTGACATCATCGAATCCAATCGCCCGGACTCGTCAGGCGACCTCCACGGCATCCGACGCTTCCAGCCAGGCGACCGCCTCAAAATGATCCACTGGCCAGCCTCCGCCCGCACCAGCGAACTCATGGTCCGCCTCTACGACCGCCCCCTCCCTCACCACTACTTCATCGCCTACCACAGCATCAGCCCCACCCTCACAGACAACGACCGCGCCGAAGCCTTCGAAGGCGCCATGGAACTCGTCTGCGGTCTCTTCCTCAACTGCAAAGCCAACGCCATCCCCTTCGACTTCGCCGCCTCCTTCAACGACTGGCGCACCCTCCGCGTCCGCGACGCCCACTCCATGGACGCCGCCCTCCACCTCCTCGCCGCCGCACGCCGCACCGGCGAACGCGACCCCGCAGCACTCATCCGCGCCATCGCCGCCAACGGATACCACACCCGCATCTTCCTCCTCAGCGACGTCCCCGTCAGAGAATGGGAACCTCTCCTCCCAGAATTCCCCTGCGAGGTCACCTGCCTCAGCATCTTCGACCTCCGGATCCGCCGCCCCGGCCGCATCTTCCGCATGGTCAGCGCCACCCCGCCAGCCAGCCAGTCCCCAGCCTGACCTGCCATGCGCCTCTCCCTAGCCGCTTTCCTCATCCTCCTCACCGCAGAAGGCATCCTCGCAGGGATCGCATCAGGAAATTTCTTCCTCCTCACCGCTTCCCTCTCCGGCTTCCTCGTCTACGCCGCCGCCGCCCGTCGCTCGGAAGGCCTCGGCGAAACCGTCCGCGCCCTCGCCGCAGGCCTCATCGCCATCGCCGCCCCAGCCTTCTACCAGGGCACCCCCTTCGCCCTCGTCATGTGCTTCCTCACACTCGCACACCTCCTCGCCGCCACCCAGGCGGTCTGGGAACTCTCATGGGGCCAACTCGAACGCATCTCCCCTTCCATCAGGATGCGCTCCCTCGTCTTCACCATCGGCTTCTACGCCGCCCTGACGCTCTCCGTCGTGCTCCTCCGCACTTCCCTCTCCCCTATCCCCCAACCATTCTCCACCGCCGCCGCCGTCCTCACAACCCTCCTCGCCGTCCAGACATGGGACTCCTCAAGGCTCCTCCGCCTCCGCCGCGCCCAACCAGCCAAACCAGCAGGGAATCACCGCCGCTTCCTCTCATGGACCTCCGCCATCCTCATCTACTTCCTCCTCGCCGCACTCTTCTCCGCCCTCCTCCCCCTCGCCGCTGACACTCTCTGCCGCATCTCCCCTCACCTCGACATCTTCAAAGAACGCACCTCCTCCCCCAACACTCCAGACCCTTCCACCCAGGATCCCAATCAACCCGAACAACGCCCCGGCACCGAAACCTCCGCCGCCACACAGCAGCACACCCTCCCGGACCGCTCCGATATCCAATCCTCAAACCTCCCGCGTCTCTTCCTCAAACCCTCCAACCCAGACGCCCGAAGCCTGCTCGCCTCCCAGTCCACCATCTATGTCCGCAGCCATACCATGGACGTCTTCACAGACAACACATGGACTCCTCTCGAAGGCCCCGGCTCATGGATCAATGACGCCGACGACGGCACCCCCGATGGCTGGATCACTCTCCAACCCGCAGGCCCTAACCCCATCCCGCACGAAATCTTCCTCGTCGATGCCGACGGCTCCTCCCTCCCAGCCCTCGCCAACGTCTCCGCCTACCAGGCCGACCGCCTCCGCCTCTTCCCCACCGGCACCGCTCAACTCCCTGCCTCCGGCAGCGTCCGCTACGGCGCAGTCTCCTCACCCAAGCTCTACGACCATCTCATCGCCGCAGGCAAGCCCCTCGCCCCAGGCACCCCTCCCGCAGACGAACACCTCGCCCTCCCGGACACCCCGGTCATCGACCGCCTCCTCCTCTCCGAACCCTCCCTCCGCAACACCCCTGCCTCCCTCGAAGGCCGCATCGCCACCCTCCGCTCGTGGCTCGCTGACAACATCACCTACAGCACCAGAATGGCCGGTCGCAACGGCCTCTCCGGTCTCGAAAACTTCCTCACCGGCGAACGCGCAGGCTACTGCGACTTCTTCGCCACCGCCGCCTGCCTCTTCCTACGCGCCCAGGGCATCCCCTCCCGCATCGCCTACGGCTACGCAGGCAACTCCTTCGACCAGAAACGCGGCATCTTCGTCTTCTCAGGCGCTCACGCCCACGCATGGACCGAAATCTTCCTCAAAGACCACGGCTGGACCATCTGCGACTTCACACCCCCAGCCAGCATCGGCAATCTCGGCCGCTCCTCCGCCGAAGCAGACCAACCCGAATTCGACGAAGGAGCCTTCACCCCGCTCGCCCCTGACGCCGATAACCCATCCGCCCCCTCCGCCCCGCCCCCGGATACCATCCCATGGGCCGACAAATTCCTCGCTTTCTTCAAGGACGGCCAATACCTCGAATACCTCACCCGCGCCTTCCCCATCGCCGGTGCCCTCGCCGCCGCTCTCGTCGCATGGTCCCTCTGGAAACAACGCCAGAACCACAACACCGCCGCCGCTGACGGCTTCGCCGACGACCTCAACCAGCCGCTCTACCTCCGCGAACTCGTCAGGATCGCCTCCAAAGCCGGCCAACCCCACCCAAGGGGAGCCACCGTCCGCGAATACTTCAACGCCCTCCTGACCTCCGGCTTCATCCCCAACACGCTCCTCCCCGTCGTCGACTACCACTACGCCATCCGCTACGAGGACCAACCCTCAGACCCGTCCCTCGAAAAACGCTTCCTCGCCTCCATCCGCTCCCTCGTCTCCTCTGCCCCCGCCTCCGCTCCCACCTCGTAACCTCCATGAACCACCGCGCGCTCCAAGACGCCCTCCCAACATCGCGCGACGCCTCCCCTGACGATCTCCTCGGCCGCTTCCTCAGTGTCATCACCTCCCGCGGCATGGACCTCTATCCAGCCCAGGAAGAAGCCATCCTCGACCTCTTCGCCGGCAGAAACGTCATCCTCAATACCCCCACCGGCTCCGGCAAATCCCTCGTCGCCGCCGCCCTCCACTTCCGCTCCCTCGCCGCAGGTCACCGCTCGGTCTACACCAGCCCTATCAAAGCCCTCGTCAACGAGAAATTCCTCGCCCTCTGCCGCGACTTCGGCCCGGACCGCGTCGGCATGGCCACCGGCGACGCCACCATCAACCGCGACGCCCCCATCCTCTGCTGCACCGCAGAAATCCTCGCCAATCACGCCCTCTGCTCAGGCGCTGACGCCCCCTTCGACGAGGTCGTCATGGACGAATTCCACTACTACGCCGATCGCGAACGCGGGGTCGCATGGCAGATCCCGCTCCTAACCATGGAACGCGCCCAGTTCCTCCTCATGTCCGCCACCCTCGGAGCCACCGACTTCTTCGCCGACCGCCTCACCACCCTCACCAAACGCCCCACCTCCGTCGTCCGCGGTGCCGTCCGCCCAGTCCCCCTCGAATTCCGCTACGTCGATACCCCAGTCGAAGAAACCATCCAGGAAATCGTCCACCACGGAGAATCCCCAGTCTACGCCGTCCACTTCACCCAGAACGACGCCGCCCAGGCCGCCCAGGACCTCGTTAGTCTCAACCTGACTTCCAACACCGCACGCAACGCCCTCAAGGAAGCCCTCTCCGGCTTCAAATTCACCAGCCCCTACGGCCGCGAACTCCGCCGCTTCCTCCAGAACGGCGTCGGCGTCCACCACGCCGGCCTCCTCCCCAAGTACCGCATCCTCGTCGAATCCCTCGCCCAGCGCGGTCTCCTCACCGTCATCTGCGGTACCGACACTCTCGGCGTCGGCGTCAATGTCCCCATCCGCACCGTCCTCCTCACTCGTCTCTCCAAATACGACGGCACCAAGGTCCGCATCCTCAGCGCCCGCGACTTCCACCAGATCACCGGCCGCGCCGGCCGCCGCGGCTTCGACTCCATCGGCTACGTCGCCGCCCAGGCCCCGGAACACATCGTCGAAAACGCCAAACTCGAAGCCCGCGCCGGCGGCGATCCCAAAAAACTCCGCAAAATCATCAAGAAAAAACCACCCCCCGGCTTCGTCGGCTGGAGCTCCGAAACCTTCACCAAACTCCAGTCTGCCCCCCCCGAACCGCTCTCCTCTCAATTCAAGGTCACCCACGGCATGGTCCTCCAGGTCCTCAGCCGCGACTCCGATGGCTGCCGCGCCCTCCAGAAACTCATCCGCGACTGCCACGACCCAGCCCCCGCCAAAGCCGCCCACCGCAAACGCGCATGGCAGCTCTTCCGCTCCCTCACAGACCGCGGCATCATCGGCATCCTGCCGAAATCCAAACGCACGTCCGCCCGCAAGCTCGAGGTCCACGTCAGTCTCCAGGACGACTTCTCCCTCCATAACACCCTCTCACTCTATCTCATCGATACCCTCGCCCTCCTCGACCCCGATTCCCCCACTTTCCCCGCAGACGTCCTCACACTCTGCGAATCCATCACCGAAGACCCTGACATCATCCTCCGCCGCCAGCTCGCCAAGGCCAAAACCGAGGCCATGCAGCAGATGAAAGCCGACGGGGTCCCCTTCGAAGAACGTCTCGCCAGACTCGAAGACCTCGAATACCCCAAACCCTGCCGCGATTTCATCTACCGCACTTTCAACGCCTTCTCCGATCTCCACCCATGGATCGGCACCGAAAACATCCGCCCCAAAAGCATCGCCCGCGAAATGTTCGAAAACTTCCGCGGCTTCGCTGACTACGTCAAAGACTACGACCTCCACCGCGTCGAAGGCGTCCTCCTCCGCCACCTCTCCGCCGTCTTCAAAGTCCTCGCCCAAACCGTCCCCGCCCCTCTCAAAACCCCCGCCGTCGACGAAATGGAAGCATGGCTCGCAGGCGTCGTCCGCGGCACCGACTCCAGTCTCCTCGACGAATGGGAACGGCTCCGCAACCCAGCCGCCGCAGCCGCCGCCGCCCTAACCCCCGCTCCGCCTCAGGAACCGGACATCACCAGAAATGCGCGCGAGTTCACCGCCCTCGTCCGCGCCGAAATCTTCCGCTTCCTCCGCCCCCTCGCCTCCGGCGATTACGCCACCGCCGCCTCCGTCCTCTCCGCACCCCCAGGCAAAGCATGGGGCCCCGACCGTCTCGGCGCCGCCATCGACCCGTTCTACGAATCCCACGAACGCATCCGTCTCGACCCGGAAGCACGCAACGGCCGCCACACCCGCACCGACCTCTCCCAGGACGGCTCCGCATGGCGGGTCTGCCAGTCTCTCATCGACCCAGACGATCTCAACGACTGGGAACTCGAATTCCGCATCGACCTCGCCTCCGCCCGCGAAGAAGGCCGCCCTCTCCTCGAACTCTCCGCCATCCGACCCATCGGCGCTCCTCCAGCCTGACTCTTTTCCATCCCTCACAAAACAAGATCGGCCGCCAGCGTCTCCACCGGCGGCCGATCCTCACAATTCCTCAGTCGCTCAATCCCTCACTTCTTCTCCCCGCCCTTCTCCGCAACCTTATCCTCACCTTTCACCGAACCCTTCTTCAGCAATCCGTCCAGCTTCTTCGCAAAATCCTCCGGCGACGACGACCCCACCTGCTTGCCCACCGACTTCCCGTCCGTCCCCAGAAACTCAATGTGCGGAATCCCGGACACGCCGAAATCCTTCATCGGCTTCTCGTTCGCCGCCTCGTCCGCATCCAGATACGCCCA
>JAIXVE010000350.1 GCA_027483175.1 Verrucomicrobiaceae bacterium
CGGAATAACCGGAAACAGGGCTGCTAACTCAACTCGACCCCCAACGGATTTACTTGATCAGCGGCGGCCTCTAAAGGGGCGGCACCCCCGTGTCCAGAAGCCTATGGGATGGGAGTGATCTCAAATCTCAAATTTCAGATCTCACGGCTCCATCACCACCGCCAGATGCACCGCCAGCGGCGGCACCACATACACCATCTCCTCCCCATCCCGCCGCGCCTCCAGCACCACCCCGCCCGGCTCAGCCCGCACTTCCCTGAACCCAGCTCCCCGCACCCGCACCTCAACCCCGTGAATCGCCACCGCTTCCTCCCGCAACGGGGTCTCCACTTCCTGCAACCCGTGATCCGCCGTCGTGTTCAACCCATTCCACAAATGCACAAGCGTCCGCCCTCCCTGCTTCCAGAACGTGCTCTGCACACACATCGGAGCCTTCACCGAAATCGGATAGTCCTCCCGCGCCGCCCAACGCATCGCCCGCGCCAGCATCACCCTCTGATACGGAAATCCATAACTGAAATACGCCGCGTCCACCCCGCCCGCCAGATACACCACCCGACCCTTCCCCTGCTCCCCCGTCAGCGCACACGGAAACGGCTCCCGCCCCTCCGGAAAATACATCAGCGCCGCACGCATCGGCCCACCCGCCAGCTCGGGCCTCACCATCGCTCCCTTGAACGTCGCCTGCAGGTTCGGCACCAGTTGCCTCAACCGCTCGTCCTGCGCAAAAATCGATTCCCCATGATCCGAAAACCGGAACGCCCCCGCATTCGCCCGCTGCGCCCAGTAACCCTCCCCGATCACTAACGCAAAATTCGCATCCACCTCCCGCTTCACCGGCTCGCCCAGCGGCCGTCCGCCATAGCCCGCTCCGAACAGGTCCCTCATCGCAAAATCCCCGCGCGAATTCCCTAACTCATCACACAGCGAGGTCTCGCACGTCGCCACCAGCCCGCCCCCCGCCAGCACCCACTCCCGGATTACCCTCACCTGCTCGTCCGACAGGCACGCCGCATTCGGCAGCACCAGCACCCGGTGCCTCCCCAGCACCTCCGGCTTCAGATCCAGCTCCGTAATCAGCGTCAGCGGCAGATGCTCCTCCATCCCCACCCGGTAGATCCCCAGCGCATGCGACAACCATCGCTCCATGATCCCCCCATGCGCATAAAACTGCCGGGTCTGCTCACTCACCAGCACCGCCCCCCACGGCTCCTGCTCCAATCGCGTGAACCACGGCTTCCTCACCGCAATCTCCTTCAGCGTCGCCATCGTCGCCGCCTTCCCAGCCATCTGCGCCAGCGGCGTGAACGACCCATTCGTCATCGCACCCAGACACCTCACCGTCAGCTCATGCGCCGGAAAACTGTCCGTGCTGTATGGATTCCCGCGCGACATTAGATACGGCTCGCTCGCCCCCACCCGACCACCACTCACCGCCCTCACATACGCCGCCCCGAAATACGGCACCACCGTCGACCCCAGATTCACTTCGTCCAGCCACCACTCCTGCACCGGACAGTGAATCAATCGGTTCATCCGCGCCGACATCACCCGCGGACTTGTCAGGAAATGACCGTACCGCCCCGCATTCGTCGTCCACGTGTAAATCGCCGCCTCCGGATTCACCTCCCGCAGCCGCTCCCCTAACCTCCGATACCATCCCTCCAGCTTCTCGTCCGCCCACAACAGATACCGTCGGTACCCAGCCTCCCCCGGATCCGCCCGCACCGGCAGTTCCTCCCCAGTCTCCTTCCGGTACATCCCCCGTTCATACGGACTGAAATTCAGAAACGCATGGTAGCACCCATCAAACGAAAACCCGTCCACCCCGAAATCTCGCATCATCTCCACCAGACAATCGATCGCATACTCCCCGTACGGCGTGTTCAGCGGCAACGCCCGCAGCCCGATCCGATCCGGCGCATTCAGATCCCCCTTCAGCCGCTCCCCCACATCCTCTCCATCCACCGCCCGCAGCACCCAATCCGGATGCTCCCGCACCACCTCCACCGGCGCATACGGCGACACCCCCAGCACCACCCGCATCCCCAATCCCTTCGCCCGCGCAATCCCCGCCAGCATCCGCCCCCGCTCCGGCTCCGGCACCCCCGACTCCGCACGATCCCTCCTCAACGGAAAATAAACCGACGGCCCACCCGCATGCACCACCGTCGCCCCAGCCGCCGCCGCCTCCTCAATCGCCCCATGATCCTCCAGCGGCAGAAACACCTTCACCACCCCGTCCAGCACCCACCCCGGCGGCTCCACCCCCCGAAACTCCCCATCCGGCGTCATATAAGGCGGCAACGCCCCACCCACCCACCACGGCCAACACCCCACCACCACCGACACCAGCAATCTCCTCATCACTCGATTCTTCATAATCAGCTTCAGTTCGGCAGATCACCCCGCCCATCCCCCACTCTCACCCCTCCCAAGTGCCCTGTCCTCTTATTATTTCCCCCCTCGCACCCCTCCCAAGTGCCCTGTCCTCTTTTTATTTCCCCCCTCGTGTCCCCCCTCTCCGCTCACCCCCCCTCTCCAACCCAGCCCCCTCCCCGCCAGCCCTTCGCTCCCACCCAAGTGCCCTGTCTCGTTGTCTCACTCCCCGGTACTGCCCCGCACCCCATCCAAGAGGCCCATCCAAGAGGCCTGTCTTTTTATCTCGTCCCGCCGTTCTGCCTCCCCACCAAGTGCCCTGTCTTCTTATTCTTTCCCCCCTTCGCGTCCCCCCACAACACGCCCCTCTCAAGTTGCGCCCAAGAGGTCTGTCTCTTTATCGCTCTCCCAACGGTGTGCGTGTTTAGTCGGGATTTGACCTGCCTGGGCGGGTGACGCCGGCGCTCTGAACGCATCCAAAAGGCCTGTCTCATTATCGCGCTCCCCGCTCCCAAACACCATTCAGGACAGACCTCCTGAGTTGAATTCGAGGGTCCCCCCTGACGTCGGCCGCCGGCGCGCCGACATCACCCGCCGAGGCAGGGTTTTCGCGAGCCAGGCACAGACACCGATGTGCCACACCGACCCAGCACAATCAGCTGCCTGACTGGCGCGGAAACATCCTCCTGCCGCTCTCCGTTCCTTCGGTGCCTTCCGGTCACTCGACTATCTTCAGACCCGCCGGCCGAATCGCCACGTCCGCCAGTTCCTCCTCGCCGGCAAAACTCACGGAGCGTCGAACCTGCCGGACGGCTTCACCCGGAGCAATGCCCCGCGACAGCACCAGATCGAGATAGGAAAAGTCGATCACGGCGCTGCCGGCCCAGTCTGCCACTTTGGTGAATCCCGAGACCGGCACCGGGCGCCCGCAGGCCTTTCGCAGTGCCTCCGGAACCCCGCCAGCCATCGTCAGGCAGGCACCGAGATGCACCGCCTTCACTTCCGGTGCATACCGCAGCTGGCGCCCGATGAAATCACCGCTCAGCACATGCTTCCCGACGGTGATGCCGTCTTCCGTTCCGTGGCTCGACACGTAAAAGACCGTCGGCTCGTTCAGATAGGGAAGCTCCGCGCACCACGCGGCGAAGTCTTCCTCTTCATCGAAGAACCGGTGTCGCATCGAAACGCCCGGCACTCGCGTGAAGAACTGCCGCAGCATGTCGCCATAGGAATACTCGGGTTCCTGCAGACCCTGCTCCCAGTGCGCCTCCATCACCACCAGCCACGACCGACCGGCGACCGGCGGCACCCGCTCACCCTGCCACTGGCCACCGTTTCCGCCGTCCGCCGTTTTCCACGTTCCGCTGAACGTCCGGCCGTCTGCCGACAGTCTGAATTCCCCGCTGCCCTTGGTTCCTCCAGGTTCGGTGTAGGTGAACCGGAACGCGCCATCCTGCACAGCACCCGTCAGCTCCGACAGACCTCCGTATTGGTAACATCCGATGACCCCATCGCCGGCCGCCATCAGACGCATCAGCCCGAAACTCGTTTTCCACACACCCGAAAAGCCACTCGAGGCCTCGGCGGCAACGCGTCTGCCCTCCCACGGCAGCCACAATTCCTGTCCTTTCTCTCGCCATTTTCCCGAAAAAGACCGACCGTCCTCCGACAGCGTGAACCTCCCTTCACCGGTCGCGCCCGGTTCCTCATAGTCGAAGGAGAACACGCGGTCTTCGACCTTGCCCCGAATGGTATTCTCCGGTCCGGCACCTGCCTGATAAGTCCCGCGCAGACCGCCGTCGCCCTCCTTCAACGCCATCCGCCCGAAGGTAGTTTCCCATTCTCCGAGAAATCCGGGGCTGCCCGCGAGCAACCGGCCGTGCAAAATGAGGAAGCCGGCGAGAAGACAAAAGATGCGGGCAATTTTCATGCGGCCAATAACGCGACATCAAGCCCAGCTTCCAGAAGAAACCGCGAAGAGGCCTGTCTCATTATCCCACCCACCCACTCAGCCCCTCCAAAACCCAGCGTTCCCCCCGCTCAACTCAGCACCATTCACCCCTGCCCCTCATCCCGTCTCAAGGCTCCAATAGGCCTGTCTCATTATCTCGTTCCCCGGTTCTGCCCCACGCCCCGCCCAAGTGCCGGGCTCCAAGGGCCCCAAGAGGCCTTTCTCATTTTCCCCCACAGCGCCCGCCAAGCTCCAGGAGGCCTGTCTCACTATCTCGTTCCCCGGTTCTGCCCCGCCCCCCCCGCACACCTAAGAGGCCTGTCTCATTATTCCATCCCCGCTCAGCCCCTCCCAAATCCCTCAATCCCCCGCTCAACTCAGCACCATTCACCCCGGTCCCTCATCCCCGTCCCAAATCCCACTCCCCCGCCGCCCCACCTTGACAACCCCACCTCAGCACGCCTTGTGACCCCTCCGCATGCTGCAGCTCGCCAATATCTCCAAATCCTTCGCCGGCCGCGTGCTTTTCCGCGACGTCTCCTTCCAGATTAACCGCGGCGAACGCATCGGCCTCGTCGGCCCCAACGGCGCCGGCAAATCCACGCTCTTCTCCATCATCCTCGGCGAACAAGGCCCCGACGACGGCAAGGTCACCATGGAACGCGGCATCACCTTCGGCTTCCTCCCCCAGGAATCCGCCCCCGCTGGCGACGAAACCGTCCTCGAACTCGCCACCATGCACGCCGACGAACACAGCGGCTGGGAAGTCGAACCAAAAGCCCGCCGCATCCTCAAAGGCCTCGCCTTCCGCGACTCCGATCTCGACCGCCCCGCCCGCGCCCTCTCCGGCGGCTGGATCATGCGCGCCCACCTCGCCCGCCTCCTCGTCCAGCAGCCCGACCTCCTCCTCCTCGACGAACCCACCAACCACCTCGACCTCGAATCCCTCCTCTGGTTCCAGGAATACCTCAAATCCTACCCCGGCGCGATCCTCATGATCTCGCACGACCGCGAATTCCTCAACGCCCTCATCGGCCGCGTCGTCGAAATCGCATGGCAGCGCCTCCACTTCTACAACGGCAACTACGACGCCTTCCTCCGCGAAAAAGAAGCCCGCGCCGAACAGCACCGCCAAGCCTACGAAAATCAGCAGAAGGAAATCGAAAAACTCCAGGACTTCGCCGACCGCTTCCGCGCCAAAGCCTCCAAAGCCGCTCAAGCCCAGAGCAAGCTCAAGCAGATCGAGCGCATGGAGAAAATCGAGGCCCCCCTCGAAACCGCCAAAACCGTTCACTTCCGCTTTCCTCAGCCTCCCCGCAGCGGCCAGCGCGTCATGGCCCTCAAATCCGTCGACTTCGCCTACGGCGATCTCGTCGTCTACAAGGACCTCGAAATCGAAGTCGAACGCGGCCAGCGCACCGTCCTCGTCGGCCCTAACGGCGCAGGCAAATCCACCATGCTCAAAATCATGGCAGGAATCCTCTCGCCCCAGTCCGGTACCCGCACCCCCGGACACAACGTCCGCGCCGGCTACTTCGCCCAGAACCGCACCGAAATGTTCCAGCTCAAACGGACGGTCCTCGAAGAAGCCATGGACGTCGAAAACCGTCAGCCGGAACAGTTCGTCCGCAATCTCCTCGGCAGCTTCCTCTTCAGCGGCGACGATGTCCTCAAACCCGTCGCCGTCCTCAGCGGCGGTGAAAAAAGCCGTCTCGCCCTCTGCAAGCTCCTCCTCGACCCTCCTAACTTCCTCCTCCTCGACGAGCCCACCACCCACCTCGACATGGCTAGCATCGAGGCCCTCATCAGCGCCCTCTCAGGCTTCGAAGGCACGCTCGTTTTCATCAGTCACGACGTCCACTTCATCCGCAAGGTCGCCACCACCGTCCTCCACATCAGCGCCGGCGCCATCACCCCCTACGCCGGTGACTATCAATACTATCTCGACAAAAGCCGCGCCACCTCGGAACGCGCCGCCCTCACCAGCGGCACCAAACTAACCGACAGCCGCCCGGAAGACAAACCCGCCGCCGCCTCCGATTCCCGCAGCAAGGTCTATCTCACCCGCGACGAGAAAAAAGCCGCCAACCGCGAACG
This sequence comes from Verrucomicrobiaceae bacterium, assembly GCA_027483175.1. Lineage (GTDB taxonomy): Bacteria > Verrucomicrobiota > Verrucomicrobiia > Verrucomicrobiales > V1-33 > V1-33. The sequence goes on from JAIXVE010000350.1 coordinate 6,428, forward strand.
CGAAGCACGCATCGTCGCCCGCCGCGAAAAGAAAAAGGAAATCGAACGCTGCGAAGCCGATATCGCCAAACTCGAAGAACAGCAGCGCGTCCTCTCCGGCAAACTCGAACTCCCGGAAACCTACGACAACTCCGCTCGCGCCATGGAACTGAACCGCGAACTCATGGGCATCGCCAATTCCCTCGAACGCGTCACCGCCGCATGGGAAAAAGCCCTCGCCGACCTCGAAGCACTCCAGGGCCAGGCTGACTGATCTCCCACTCAGGCACTCCCCGCCGCCACGCTTGCGGCCCCCCGCCCGGCAACCGATCATGGATGCGCACTCCCGCGCCCCATGAATGCCCTCCTCTTCCTCTGCTCGGCCTTCACGGCCCTCCTCGTCCTATCCAATAACGCCGCCGCCTGCTGCGCCGTCGCCCGGCCCGGCCAGCACGTCGTCAACGCCGACCAGTCGGTCATCATCCTCTGGGACGAAGCCTCCCAAACCCAGCACTTCATCCGCAAGGCCTCATTTACTAGCAACTCACAGGACGTCGGCTTCATCGTCCCTCTCCCCTCTCAACCATCCCTCGCCGAATCAGGCACCGCCGCCTTCCCGCGCCTCGCCACCATCACCGCACCACCTCGCCCCAGCGACCCCTTCATCCCCTTCGCCTGCGCCGCCACTCCCGCTTCCTACTCCGTCGCCAACGGGGTCCACGTCCTCGAATCCAAACGCGTCGCCGGCTTCGACGCCACCGTCCTCACCGCCGACTCCGGCTCCGCCCTGTCAAAATGGCTCTCCTCCCACGGCTTCGCCCTCAACCCGGACGTCGCCGCATGGGCCGCCCCCTACATCCGCGACCACTGGTGCTTCGCCGCCATGAAAATCGCCAAACCGCTCCCCTCCGAATCCCAGCTCGACGCCGCCTCGCTCCGCCTCTCGTTCAAAACCTCCCGCCCGCTCTTCCCCTATCGCGAACCCGCATCCTCCGCCGCAGCTGCCTCACTCGGCAGATCCTCGCGTCTCCTCAGAATCTACTTCATCGCCTCCCGCGCCCACCAAGGCTCCCTCGGCGACCACCTCCCATGGTCCGGCGTCCCCGTCTGGTCAGGCGACATCTCCCCTCACCGCTCCGCCCTCCTAACCGACCTCAACCTCCCCGACTCCACCCTCCCCGGCCGCTGGTGGCTCACCGAATTCGAAGACCGCTGGCCCTACGCCTCCGCCCCCGGCGATCTCTGGTTCTCACCCGCTCCCCACAACCGCCGCATCAAACGCCACACGCCTCCTCCTTCCTTCGACCTAGCCCTCCCCGCCGCCGCCCTCGCCACCGGAGCCCTCCGCCTCCGCCGCTCCACTCGCCGTCGCCGCTGACTCGCCCATCTTCCAACCTAACACCGTGAATTCCCGCCGCCGCTTCCTCGCCGCCGCCTGCGCCCTCCCGCTCTCCAGAAGCTTCGGCGATCCCACCACCTCCACCACGCCTCGCAGCGCCGCCGCCACCTCCCACCCGCTCGCCACCAACGCCGCCCACGACGCCATCGCCGCCGGTGGCAATGCCGTCGACGGAGCCATCGCCGCGGCCCTCGTCCTCGGCGTCGCCGACGCCCACAACTCCGGCCTCGGCGGCGGCATGTTCTTCCTCATCCGCTCCCCAGACGGCAAAACCTTCGCCCTCGATGGCCGCGAATCCGCCCCAGCCGCCGCCTCCCGCAACATGTTCCTCCGCAATGGCAAAGCCGTCCCCGATCTCAGCCGCCACGGCCCCCTAGCCATCGCCGTTCCCTCACAACTCGCCACCCTCGCCGCCGCCGCCTCCCGCTGCGGCCGTCTCCCCCTCTCCCACGCCCTCAACGCCGCCGCCTCCATCGCCGACCAAGGCTTCATCCCGGACCGCACCGCCCTCGCCCGCATCAACTCGGTCCGCGACCTCATGCCCCAATTCCCAGAACTCGCCGCCCAGTTCGGCCCCGCCAAACCCGACTCCATCCTCCGCCAGCCCGACCTCGCCAACTCCCTCCGCGCCATCGCCGCTAACGGTCCCGACTGGTTCTACCGCGGCCCGTTCGCCCAGAAGCTTGACGCATGGATGCAGGCCAATGGCGGCATCCTCACCGCCGCTGACATGGCCGCCTACTCCCCAGTCTGGCGCGACCCCATCTCCTCCTCCTACCGCGGCCGCACCATCCTCGGCTTCCCACCACCTTCCTCCGGCGGCATCCACATCGCCCAGATGCTCGGCATCCTCGAGAAATTCCCTATCCAATCCCTCTCTGAATCAGACCGCGCCCACGTCCTCGCCGAAGTCATGAAACTCGCCTTCGCCGACCGCGCCCACTGGCTCGGCGACCCCGATCACGCCCCCGTCCCCAGAACCCTAACGGACCCCACCTACCTCGACCAGCTCGCCTCCTCCATCCGCATGGACAAAGCCGCCACCGTTGCCCAGCACGGCTCCCCTCCCCGCTTCGACTCCGACATCTTCCGCCGCCACACCACCCACTTCTCCGTCTGCGACCACGAGGGCTGGTGGGTCGCCGCCACCGCCACCATCAACACCACCTTCGGCTCCAAAGTCATCATCCCAGGCACAGGCATCGTCCTCAATAACGAAATGGACGACTTCGCCGCCCAGCCAGGTGCACCCAACGCCTTCGGCCTCATCGGCGCTGAAGCCAACGCCGTCGCCCCTCACAAACGCCCGCTCTCCAGCATGAGCCCCACCATCGTCCTCAAGGACAACCTCCCCGTCACCTCACTCGGCGCCGCCGGCGGCCCCACCATCATCTCCCAAACCCTCCTCCACCTCGTCCGCCTGCTCGACCTCAACCAATCCCCCTCCACCGCCCTCGCCTCCCCGCGCCTCCACCACCAATGGCGCCCCGATTCCCTCGTCATCGAACCAGACTTCCCCAAAGAAATCGCCGACAACCTCGCCCGCCGCGGCCACTCCATCCAATCCACCCCACGCTTCGGCGTCGCCCAGATCATCTCACGCCTTCCCAACGGTTCCCTCGCCGCCGCCGCCGATCCCCGCGCCTCCGGCTCCTCCAGAATCTGGTAAAATCGCCCCCCGCCCACCACTCCCGGGCACTTCACCCTTGCGGCACCCCATCACGGCCCTAAGGCCACTATAGATGAGGATTTCAATACCGCCGCCGCGATGGGTCCTGCGGCCGGTCGCTGCAGAAGCGATGCGGCGCGTCTCCGCATGCACCACCGGTAAACTCTCCCCTCTCGTCCAGCGTCTCCTCGCCCAGCGCGACCCAGGCTCCGACGAAGCCGTCGCACGCTTCCTCCAGCCAAAACTCCAGGAACTCAGCGACCCCTTCCTCATCCCAGGCATGGAGGCCGCCGTCACTCGTCTCCTCCTCGCCGCAGACCGCGGCGAACGTCTCGTCCTCTTCGGCGATTACGACGTCGACGGCGTCTCCTCCCTAACACTCCTCCGCACCGTCCTCATCGCCTACGGGCTCTCCCCACGCTGCTTCCTCCCGCTCCGCATGGAAGAAGGCTACGGGCTCTCCGCCAACGGCCTCCAGCGCTGTCTCGACGAAGGCCCCGTCGATCTCCTCGTCGCCGTCGACTGCGGCACCACCGCCAAATCCGAAACCGCATGGCTCGCCGAACGCGGCATCGAGGTCATCATCCTCGACCACCACGAACCCGACCCCGCCCGCACCCCCGTCTGCGCCGCCCTCGTCAATCCTAAACTCGGCGACTCCTTCCACTACCTCTGCTCGGCTGGCGTCGTCTTCAAACTCGCCCACGCCATGGGCAAACGCCGCCGCGCTGAAAACTTCGACCTCAAAGCCCAGCTCGACCTCGTCGCCCTCGCCACCGTCGCCGACATCGTCCCCCTCGTCGCTGAAAACAGGCTCTTCGTCCGCAAAGGCCTCGAACAACTCGAACGCGGTGCCAGACCAGGTCTCCGCGCCCTCATCGAAGTCGCCGGCGTCCGCCCACCGCTCGATAGCATGGACCTCGGCTTCCGACTCGGCCCACGCCTCAACGCCTCCGGCCGACTCGACAGCGCCGACGCTTCCCTCGACCTCCTCCTCTGCACCGACCCAACCCGCGCCGCCTCCCTAGCCGCCTCCCTCGACCGCCAGAATCGCGAACGTCAGGACGTCGAACACGGCATCCAGCACGAAGCCCAGGAACTCGCCGACCGCTTCGCCTCAGAAGACAACCCCGCAGCCCTCGTCGTCGCCTCGGAAGGCTGGCACCCAGGCGTCGTCGGCATCGTCGCCGCCCGCCTCATGCGCCGCTACCACCGCCCCATCTTCGTCATCGCCATCGACGAAAACGGCATCGGCAAAGGCAGCGGCCGCAGCGTCGAAGGGCTCTCCCTCGTCGCCGCACTCGACGCCTGCCGCCCTCTCCTCCTCGCAGGCGGTGGCCACGAAGCCGCCGCCGGCATCACCATCCACCGCGACAACCTCCCTGCCTTCCGCCAGCAGTTCAACGACCACATCCGCAGCCAGATCACCGGCGCTGAACTGGAACCAAAACTCTACATCGACGCCCAGACCAATCTCGCCGACCTTACCCTCGACTTCCTCGACGCCTACGAACAACTCCAGCCCTTCGGCCAGGGCAACTCCCGCCCGCTCTTCGCCGCCTGCGGCATCCAACCCGTCAGCGAACCAAAACTCCTCCGCGAACGCCACTGGCGCTTCGACTTCTATCAGGACGGCACCACCAAAGGCGGCATCTGGTTCAATGGCGCTCACGACCCGCTCCCCGACCCGCCATGGGACGTCGCCTTCTACGTCGACCGCAACACGTTCCGCGGCGAAACCCACGTCCAGCTCCTCGTCCAGGGCATGCGCACCAGTCAGCCGCTCTGACTGACATCCCTCGGAACCCTCACAACTTCGGCGGATTCCGCCCGATCATCGGGTACTGCTCCACATCAATCACCGCCCCGCTCACCGGCCCGCTCTCCTCACTCAGAAACAGCGCCACCCACGCCGCAATCTCCTCCGGCCGGAAAATCCGCCCTGCAGGCGCAAACACCGCCGGAAGATGCTCCGGCCAGTCCGCCGCCATCCCCTCCAGCTCCTTCGCCTTCCTCTCGTTAGGCGTCAGCACCCACCCGGGATTGACCTGATTCACCCGCACGCCGCTCCGGTGCAGGGTGTCCCCCAGATTCCGGCTCAATGTCTGCAGCGCCCCCTTAGTAATGCTGTAAGGCAGCAGGTTCTCCTCACCCGCATACGCATTGACACTCCCGATATTCACCACACTCCCCCGACTCTCCCGCAGCCACGGCAGCGCCGCCTTGATCAGAAACAACGGCGCCCTCACATTCACCGCCATCACCCGGTCGAAAAACTCCTCCGTCACCGCCTCAATCCCCCCGCGCACCACCCACGCCGCATTGTTCACCAACCCATCCAACCCGCCAAACGCCTCCACCGCGCCTTTCACCAGCGCAGCAGGCACCGCCGGATCCGCCAGATCCCCCACCAGCCACGGACACCCTAACGCCTCAGCCACCCCGCGCGTCTCCTCCTCATCCATCCCGTGTACCAGCACCCGCGCCCCCTCAGCCACACACCGCCGCGCAATCGCCTCCCCAATCCCCGTCGAACTCCCCGTCACCAGCAGTCGCTTGCCTTCCAGTCGCTTCATCATCTCTCCTTTCATCGTCGCTCTGTTCTCCAAACCTCCTCACCGGATGTGAAACGGTGTCTGTACCACTTTCCCAGCCTTCATCCCAAACCGCCGCCACGAGCTGAGATCGTTCATCGGCACCCAGCGCCGCTCCTCCTTCCGGTAATGCCAGTCCTTGTCGTTCTGATAGTTGAACCCGACCCCGCTCCCCTCGATGATGTTCAGAATCTCGTTGTCGTGGTAATTCAACTCATCGTAATCCGTCAGCGCCCGCTGTCCCATCTCCGAATACAACGCATTCAGCGCAATCAGCAGATCATTCAACCGGTCCGCCATAGGCACCACCTTCAACCCGATCCGCTTCGCCTCCCGCAGCATGATCGGATAACTGTGACTCGGATAATCACTGTTCAAATGCCGGCTGATCCGCTCCCGCTCGCCCTCATCCTCCACATGCGTCGACAGAATCTCCTCGCAGATCTTCATCGACAGCGATGACGCCCGGTCAATCGCCCCGAACACCAGCGGATGCACATGCGTGTACAGCGACTTGTAAGGATTGCTGTCGTCACTGTTCCCAGGCGCCGCATCATTCCACAGCCGGATCACCCGGTTCAACTCATCCTGACTCACACTCACCAGATAATTGTTCCGGTCCACAGGCGACAGATCATGCGATATCGATGTGTCCACAGCCGTCAGATACGCCAGCGGCCCCATCCGGATCTCATCCGCTCCCAGCGAAATCATCGTCGCCGCCGACGCCGCCTCCAATGGCACCAGCACCACCAACCGCTCCGTGAACTGCCGCAGCAGATTCACAATCCGCAGCGACGCCTGACCATTCCCACCCGACGACTTCAGAAACAGATAGATCACCTTCTGCCGACCCATGTGCTTCAGCACCTCATAGAACGCCGCCACATCATTGTGGCACACCGACCCGTTCCCGGACGTCCAGTACGCCAGAAACGGCCCGCGCACCGCCTTCTCCAGCCGCGCAATGATCGCCTGCGTCTCCGCAAACAGGACCGGCGGCTTCCGCACTTCGATCGACCCCCGTCCCTGATTGGTTCCTGCAGGCTCCATAATGTCTTCAGATGCGGTCAGCCCTCCTCACACATTGAACCGGAAATCCATCACATCCCCGTCAGCCACCACATATTCCTTACCTTCCATCCGCAGCTTCCCAACCTCCCGCGCCTTCGCAAACGACCCCGCACTAACCAGATCCTCGTACGCAATCACCTCAGCCTTGATGAACCCGCGCTCGAAATCACTGTGAATCACCCCAGCCGCCGCCGGAGCCTTGTCCCCCGCACGAATCGTCCAAGCCCGCGTCTCCTTCTCCCCCGTCGTCAGATACGTCCGCAATCCCAGAAGGTGATACACACTCCGGATCAGCGTCGCCACCCCAGAACTCTCCACCCCGAGATCCGACAGATACGCCTGCGCATCCTCCGCCGACAGATCAATCAGCTCCGACTCAATCGCCGCACTGATCACACACGCCTCCGCATCATGGCTGTCCTTCACAAACTCAATCACCTTCCCGACATGCGGATGCGACCCAGGATCCTTCGTCGCCGTCGCAAGGTCACCCTCCGCCACGTTGCACGCAAAAATCGTCGGCTTCCCCGTCAGCAGGAAAAACAACCGCATCAGCTTCCGCTCGTCATCACTCAACTCCGCCGTCACCGCAGGCTTCCCGGAATCAAGATGCGGAATCAGCTTCTCGCACAACGCCGCCTCGGCCTTCGCTTCCTTGTCATTCTGCTTCGCCTTCTTCACACTCCGCTCCAACCGCTTCTGCACCGACTGCAGATCCGCCAGCACCAGCTCCGTGTTGATCACGTCAATGTCCCGGATCGGATCCACCGTCCCCGACACATGGTGAATGTCCTTGTCCTCAAAACACCGCACCACCTGCACAATCGCATCCACCTCCCGGATGTGACTCAGAAACTGATTTCCCAGCCCTTCCCCCTGACTCGCCCCCTTCACCAGCCCGGCAATGTCCACAAACTCAATCGCCGCAGGCACGATCTTCTGCGTCTTCGACAGCTTCCCCAGAATGTCCAATCGCTCGTCCGGCACCGTCACAATCCCAGTGTTCGGTTCGATCGTGCAGAACGGGTAATTCGCCGCCTCCGCCTTCCGTGTGCGCGTCACGGCATTGAAAAGTGTCGATTTGCCGACATTCGGCAGGCCTACGATTCCGGCTTTAAGCATGGGGATGGGTGATTGGGTGAAATTGGAACGCCGTTACTGCACGCGCCCCAGCCCGATTGCAAGGCCCCGTCGCCACCGCCCCCTCCCGCCCCCTCAATCCTTCTTCGCAGGCTTCAGAATCGCCTCCCACTGCCCAAACCGCCGCGGCGATGCCGCCCTCAACTCCTCCAGCGCCTCCTTCCCTCCCGCCAGACACAGCGCATAAACCCGCGCAAACTCCGCCAGATCCTCGTGCGCCACCTGATCCCCGTACCTAGAAACCGAGACCTTGTCCGCCGCAATCGCCTCCTTCCACCGCGCCAGCACCTCCGGATCCGTCGCCGTCGCCCGTTGCTCCAGAATGTGCCCCGCCTCGTGCGCCACCACCGACACATCCGCCTTCGCAATCATGTTCAGATAATCCTGCGAGCCATGTGCCGCCGCTCCATCCAGATCCTTGTAATACGCCGCCCCGTCCTTCTTCCCCTCCGAAACAATCACCAGCGCCCTCCGATACAACGGCGGCAACTTCTCCAGCACCGCCAGCGCCTCCTCCGGCTTCAACTCCAACCCGTCCTCAATCGTCAGCCGAAACTCCGTCCCACCCAGCTTCGCCTTCCACATCCTCCCCGCCACTCCCCCCCTCAGCATCTTCACCGCCACCCCCTCCCCCACCAACCCCGCCCGATCCCCATTCCCCTTCCCCAGCTTCTCCCTCAACCCCCCAAACCTTTCCTCCAGCCGCACACCCCCTTCACCACCCTTCCCCTCCGCTCCCACACCCAACCCAACCCCCATCACCACCCCCATCACCACAACACCCCACCATCCCAATACAGCATCTCTGAAATAGTTCTTCATCCCACCCCTACGCCACCCACCCCCACCCCATATCACCAATCCTCCATTCACACCTCCCCCCCTCAAGAGAGGCCTGTCCAATCATCTCCCTCACCGCCCCCGCCCATCCCCGCCCCCCGCCCATCCCACGCCCCCCTGAACTCCCGCAGGATCCTCCCAATGCCCCGTGCGCTCAAAAGAGGCCTGTCCAATTGCTCACTTCTCCGCACGCACCCAAAAAACCAGTCCTTGTATCCGTGGCCGTTCCGCGCGCCTAGCCCTAGAGAGGTCTGTCGCGTTATGATGCCCGAAAGGCACATGTTCTAACAGGGGCCTACCCCCGCGCGCAACGTCAATACTTGCGCAACGCGGCACGACAGCGCGCCGATCCATACACATCGACATCATCCCTTCCAAAAAGCCCAGACCTCTTCGCCACCAAGAAGCCGGCCGATTATTCCAGCACATCCGCTCCGGTTAGAGCACCCGCATCACCGGCGTCGCGTCAACCGGACTAACTCATCTCGCGCGCCCAATCACTCAATCATCAACGCACCGGACGCGACATCAACCGCACACACGCCAAACAGATCCTGCCAGCGAGAACTTGCCTGCCAATCCCTCTCGAGCATCCTTCTGCGCCGCCCCCTCCGTCCATGCCTCTCACTCCCTCAGCTGCCGCAAATTGTACAATTCCCTCCACTCCTTCCCGATCCGCCGCGCCCCCGTCTTCCGCTCCTCCCGACTTCTTCCGCCAAACCAACTCCGGTTCCGTTCAAACCACCCGTCGATGAACCCGCGGCTCCCGAGAATCACTCCATCGGTAAAGTGACGCACACGCCGCAGCAGCAGTTCCGTCCGGATCCCCGCATCTCCCTCCAGACGCGCCCTCGTCCGTTCACTCAGTCCCTTACGCACTACCCGTCCTTTCTCATCAATTCGAGGTCGTCCCGCAATCCCCAGCAACCGACGGTACCTGACCAAAGCCTGCAGTTCCCTCCTCCGGCGCTGCCGATCCGTCTCCATAGGAACCGCCGCACCCAGCGCCCGGCCGTGAACCCGTTCCGCCGTCCACCCCGTCACC
>JAIXVE010000299.1 GCA_027483175.1 Verrucomicrobiaceae bacterium
CCGCCCACTTCCCACTTCTCACTTCCCCCACCTCCTTCCATGCACCCAGCCTACTTCGAAACCCGCTTCCGCACCGATTCCCAGCCCGACCACTGGCCGCCCACCTTCGCCATCATCACCGCCCACGCCACGACCGGCGAAACATGGTCCCCAGAACAGAACGCCGCCGCCGACCAAGCCCTCGAATCCCGTCTCCGCGCCACCGCCACATCGCTCCATCGCATCACCGGCTACTCCCCCATCCACCGCCCACGCGGAACCCGGCTGGGCCGCCGCCATCCCATGGAACGACGCCTGCAACCTCGGCCTCGAATTCCTCAAGGACGCCATCTACTGGGTCGATCACGACCAACTCAGCGTCACCTTCTGCGACTGAGGTGGTACGAAGATTAAAGTCCACCTCAAGCCTCTTGCCCAGACCCGCGCCGAAACCGAGACGTGACGACACCGAGACCCGCCAAGAATCTACTGTCCGCGTCCATCTGTACCATCGCGATCCCGGTGTCTAGAGCGATGGGAGCAGACCGACCGAGATAATGCGCCACAGGATTAGGCGCAGCCCCATCAAGAGGCGAAAGCGTGGAAATCGACACGAGGCTTTGAAAACCGCCGGACGGACAAAGTACCGTCAAGTCGAAGGAAGTTCGTTCAGCCCGCGCTTAGCTCTCAGCAGCTCACCGCGAATCGCTTGCAGTTCCTTTTCGTGACGGGAAACGACCGGCCAACGAAGGCAATCCTCAATCTTGGAAAACCGCTTTTCGGCTTCCGCGCGGAACAATTTCATCGCCTCATCATCCTCACCGAGGAGTGAGTGGCAGACTCCTTTAACCATCTCATCATTCGTCGCCTCGGAGACAGCTGACACCCTTTTCTTGTCGATCTTTCCCCCATCCATCCTCTTTCCATACTCGTAGTTTATAATCTCACCCGCAAGCGTTACAGCGAACGACCTTTCCGTTAGAAACGATTTAGCCCGTTTGACCGCTTTGGCTGGCGCAGCCATCTTCAGTTCCAAAAATGATAAATCCATTGTAAATCTTTCGTCGAAATCACGTCTGTCCGGCAGGGATTCAATGGCATCAATCGCATCCTGATACCGACCCTCATACTCCAAGATTTCTGCTTCGAGTCGAAGCCAACGTCCGGTGTCAATCGCCCCCTTGAGTTTCGCGTGAATCTCGCGCGCCTTCTGAGGCAAATTCTTTCTGAGGTAATACTTCAACACCTTAACCTCGACGGAAGTGTTTTTGTTTCGCCTCAAAAATTCGTGACCTTGAGATATCCCCCCGGCTAAATCACGAAACACATTATAATAGACATCCATCATCGTCGCCGCAAACAGAGGATCATCCTTCAGATGCTCATTCTCCCTAGCACTCTCAAGAATCGGGCGGAGCAAACGATGATGATTGAATTCGATACATGCATCGACAATCACCTCCAAATGCGATGCATAGTCCCTAGGAAAGTGATTGGCGTAGGCCTCCTCTAGGTACTCGAAGAGGGGCTTTCTCTGGTAGTCTGTCGTCTTGAACTTTCGGCAGTATCTCAAAATCACCGCCGATGTTCTCGAGTCGTAAGCATCCTGAGCCAAATGCTTATCCACAATCTTACCCAGAACATCTCGCACCTTCGCGCTTGGGCCTCGGTCACTCTGAAAATCAAACAGCTGCGACCACGCACTATTCCCGATCGTAGGGTCAACATCTATAGAACGCTCCAAACAGGAGACGATATCTTCCGGCTTTGCGCTAATTTTAACTTTGTCACGATTCTCAAGCGCATCTCTCAACTCTCTGGCGTATGCATTCAACACCGGTGCGCTGTATGGATGCCGTGCTTTCAATCTTTCGAGATATACAAGCCGCTCGGACCGCTTTTCGATTAATGAACACTCGTTCAAGGACATGTAAAAATTGGCAGGCTCTAAACTCAGCATCTGATTGGCAGCCTTCTTGGCTTCACTGAACCGATTCAGGCGGGTGCAGCATTGGAATTGACGGCGCAGGAGCAGTTCCTTAAACTTTCTATCAGCAGCGTTCGACAATTCATCGCAGAGGCGGGCAAGCGCGAGTTCTGGGTTTCGATCCTTTAGGGCTCGCTCTATTTCCAAGAAAACAAGCAAATGCTTCTCAGATAATCCTGAAGAAGCCAAATGCTCGGAGTTAAGGTCCCTTAGCAGATCCGACAGGACGGAGGCATTCTTATCTGATTCGAGCTCTTCGAGATGTCGCTTTATGGTTTCAGACTTCGTAGCCTTCAACTGAGCGTTCTGGAGGTAGGTTTCAATTATTCGAGATGCGCGGTCTGTTGCCAACTTGGAACTGAACGGGCTCGTTTCGCTCGAGGACATCGAGTAAAAGTCGGCCATCAACTCGTCGAAGCCAGGGGTCAAGACGTAGAATGCATTTGGTTTCTCAAGGATCTCAATTACCTCATCCGACACCTCATCTTCCGCTCGGAAGCACCAATATAAACCGTTTCTCAGATAAGCCTGATTATCCAAAAGTTCATCCAGATTTCGGGTTATCGACTTGTCGGACCCAGAGTATCCCGCGATGATCAACCCGCTTTCCTTTAAACATTCTCGGAACTTTTCCTTCATGTTATCGCCAAGCCGACTGGTCTCCGTTCCAGTATTCTTCAGGTCATCAAACAAGTAGTCCCCATGCAACTTGATGATTTTCGTGCGGCGGGACGAGATGCTAATCGAATCAATCGATGAATCGTGAGCGCAAACAAGCGCTCGCTCTGCGGAGAACTGATAGAATGCCTCGTTAAGCAGGTCATCGAAGTTTGTTGTGAAAATCGTCCGCAGCAAGCCAGCCTCAGCAATTCGGACCAAGTATGCGTATCCGATAGACGGTATCTTTTCGGACACTTGGTTTTCTATGCACTGACGACGATTTGCACGGGTAGAGTAGACGCGCTCAATTAAACACGCGTACTCCTTTTTCTGGTCATACCACTCTGATTCATTGGCGGTCAACCATGCTTTCATCTCCTCAACGGAACAATCTTCCGTGGCATCTCGCAACCCATGATATACCGTCGAGCGCCACTCGCCCACCAATTCCGAGGCTGTGCGGATACCACTGCTACGCGATGCTCCTGCACCTAAAAAAAGGCAGAGATTAGGGGTCTGGCCTGGGCGGACCTGCATGATTTGCTTCAGTTCGGACGTGGTTTTGCGCTTCTTCTTTCCCAGTTTTTTTTCGAGCTCTAATGCATTCATATTAGTAATTTGGGTCAAAGTGAATCGGTGACCGTGAATACGTTCCGTAGACCTACATAACCTCTGAATACCGCCCCAGAAACCGCTCACCGTTGAAATGGATCACGCGGTCTGGCTCTTCGGCGATCCAGACCTCCGATTCCCAGGCGATCTGCGAGACAAACGACTGCATCGTGCGGCGCGTCTCGAAGGCGGTGACGAACACGAGGCCCGCTTTGCAGCCCGCGAACAAATCTTTGAGTTCCTTGCGGCGCTTGCCGTCAACCGGGCCCGCACTGGTGACTGCTTCAATGAGCAGGAGCCAATTCCTCTTGGCATCATGGACGATGACATCCGGAATCTTGGAAGCAGAATTCAAGGCGACGCCCAGCGCGGCCAAACCTGCGGTCTCCAGATGAACAAACTTGTTCTCTGTATCGCCGATGTAGAGGACCACGCCGCCTGGAGCGAAGGCTGGACAGAAGTGTTCGATGATGGCCTTGATGAGTAGACACCTGCGGAATCGAGGATGGTAGAAACAAGATCCATCAGGCATGCGCCATCGCTGTGACTCAACTTGGCGTCGCGGGATTCGTAACGCACGGGCAAGTCTCTCGACGCCAACCGACGAAGGGTGGCTGAGCGTGTCCGGTTTTCGATTTTGTTTTATTCCGCCCATTTATCCCGTTTTGGGTTCTCCAAGATTTTGTCTTGAACGTTGGACTGTCGAATCTCGGCCACGAACGGCGGCCACGACCTCCGGCTCCCGCATGTCGAACGAGTCAGGAATCGGTCCCACTTCCCCGTTTCCGAGCCGCCACGGAATCCTCATCAGCCCATTGGCATCGTCGAACGTGTCAACAGCCATGCCGCACCCCGCCACGCACCCATTGGTGGCAACGGACTCTTCAGTCTGGGTCAACTCGCAGCGGACACTCATAACTCGGAAGCAACATTTCAATGGTTCCATTTCCTATAACCAGCCGCCGCCCCTTGTCAGCCGATTTCCTTGCCATTCCTCCTCACCATAGCTCATCATGAACCCGCACTCCTCCACACACGCCCCCGCCACGCAACACCTCACGCCTCGCCCAGACCTCTCAGGAAATCAGACGCAGCTTTCCCGTTCGATACCCGCAATCCCTCCTCCGACGGCTTTTACACCACCGGACGGACGACTTTCTTCTCCGCAACAGGACGCCGTTTCACCCTCCCACCGATCCCCAGCCAACCTGGTAACGCAACCGCATTACCCCAAGCAATCCACCCGGAAAAACTCAGGCAGGCCACCCAGAAGGCCTCCGTCACTGCCTCCTCCACCCGCAGCAAATGCCTCCACCAATCATCGACGAAACCGTCTCACTCCCGACCGCACCCCCATCGCTGTCCCTGAATCCCAATCCTTCCCGCCCCCATTACCGCCGCATCGTCCCGACTCCCCTCGCGCCCCGAAGATGCCCTCGGCTCCAGCGCCCCCACTCCATCACCGCCCCCACCCCGGAATTCTCCCCAATCGACGGCACGCGCTCCATCGTCCACGCCTCCGCCGCCGAACTCATCATGGAATCCAGCGTCGAGCCGGTGAGATCACTTTTTCGCGCGTGATTTCGCCTGTTTGGCTGCCTTCTTCGCTGATCTCCTCCCGCCGAATGGAATTGCTTCCCGGGCCTTCGCCTTCTCCCGTTCGATTTCATTGACAACCTCCTCCATCATCACAGTCGGCATGATCAGCTTTTGGCGAGGGAAAGCACCGGTGATATTCGCGAGTTGCCCGCGCAGGATTCCGTAGAGGATCGTGCAGCCATTGAGCCGGATCAGGCCCTGCATTGTTTCCTCGGTGGAGTCCTCCGGGAAGCGGAATAAGCCGACAATTTCGCAGTCGAGCGAGTAGTCCACCGGTGTCGGGGTCTTGGATTTGACGCCGACACGAAACGCGAGGCGAAAGCGGTTTCTCTCGGTGGCATGCCTGGCCACATCGTAGTCGAAGAGATAGTTGACCTCGACAGACCCGGACTTGACGGGTTCATGCCACGCGATGTTCACGCGGGTCATGAAGAACTCGTCAAGATGACATGCGGGGGCGCTCATGCTGGTTAGTGGGGAATGGGATGAAGTTGCTGGGTTCAAAGCGGTCTTCGAAGATCGCGGTCGACCTGATCTGCTGTTTGGGGAATGCTGAGACCGGTTCAACCTTGGTGGTGACCGTGAGGCCGCGCACAAAAATCATGTGCTCGCTTTCCGGCAGCATGCGGACATGGAGTTTCACACCGAGCGCGCTGGAAAGTTCGGCAAGTGTGTCGATCGTGAAATTGGCCGGCCGCTCTTCATCGAGAATCTTGCCGACGTATTGCCGGGTTTTGCCGAGCTTGGCGGCAAGGGTGTTCCGATTGAGGCCAGCTTCCTCCATGGCACGCAGGATATCCTCCACCACGAGCCCCTTGGAGAAGTCCGCGAGATAAGCCGGATCGGAGCGGAGGGCCTCCGCCGCTTTTTCCAACGAGGCGAGCTCTCCCGGCGTTATTGGCCGTGTGCTCGCCAGCAGAGCGGCGATGTCGTCCGGGAGGGTTGTGGCGGTCGGCTCCGCATCGGTTCGTTCTTTAGCTTTGCTCCTCATAGATTTGCTTCAGTTTGTGGCAGGTTTCGAAGGCTTGATCCTGCTCCTTTTTGCTGTCCTTGGCCTTCCAGTATGAGTTGGTGCAGATCACGACTGATCGGTTTTTCTCGCTGTAGAAGAACATCAACCGGGCGCTGCCTTTGTGGGCGCGGATTTCATAGACCTTGTCGTGCTTGGGGTTGTCGCTCTTCTTAACGTGTTTCTCGTCACGCATCCGGTCCACTTGACCGATCATCTGGAGGACTTTCATGATCTTCTTGTAGTCACCCGATGAGTTTCGTGCCCAGTCGGCCAAGGACCCGAGCACGAGGTCATGGCCGTTGATCTGGAGAACGCGTACCAGCCAGCGGGTCTGGTGCTGATTCGTAATCCCGGGAATCTGGATGAGTTCAAGCGCCATGTCAACCTGCTGGTTTACATTCTTCAGGACTTCTTGTCTTCACAGGAAGGCATCGGCGGCTTTCGCCTTGAGGCAATGAGGTGCACCACCTTACTCCCCATCGTTCTCAGCGTTCGTATAGAGGTGCTCGAGCCTTCCTGCGGGGAATCCTTCACCCTCCGCCCCATCCAATTTCCGCAACGCAACCCGGACGACCTCGCTCACATTGTTGTAACGGCCGGATTCAATCATCCGGCCGACGAAACCCTTCCCATCGGCAGTCAGCGCGACATTCATAACCGCAACCATAACAACAAATGCGCCTCCATCAAGGCCGCCGCACACCCATTTTCGCGCTCGGATGCTCCCGCATCACCAACTCCCCCTGACACCCCGCGCCCTGAGACCACCCCCAACGCCCTCGCCCACCCCCCCTCCGAACCAGCCATTCACACTTCTCACTTCTCACTTCTAACTTCCTCGCCCGCCCGCCGCAGGCTCTGGACGGCTGGGAGCACCACAGCTCTCCCTGCGCCCGGAGCACGCCCCCCCACAAGCCTCTTCGACTTCACACTTCACACTTCACACTTCACACTTCACACTTCACACTTCTCACTTCACACTTCTCACTTCGCCTTCCCCCTTCCTTCTTCTTCAACTGCGGCAGCAACCCCGCCTCGCCCGCCCGCTTCGCCCACACGTCCGGCTCCTTCTTCCATTTCTCCACCGCCTCGTCATCCCAGAAGTAGATCTTCTCACCCTTGTACTCCACCGTCGGACTGTCCGGCGTCACAAGGTGCGTCGGGTTCACCGGACAGAAACGCTGCGCCAGCAGCTCCACCTTCTCCAGCTCCAGCTTCTCCGCCATTTCCTCGAACTGCGGCAGCAGCTCAAGGCTCGCCTTGATGATGTACTTCTGATTCCGATTCCAGATCTTCCGGCAGTGCTGACAGCAGAAGTACACCTTCACCCCCTCGTACTCGATCAACTGCTCCTCATCAATGTCCTCGCTCACCATCAGAGGACACTTCTCGTTCTTCTCGTCCGCCCTCACCAGCACGGACATCGCCAGCATCGCCGCAGCACACATTAGGAACTTCATCCCGACACCATGCCCGGCGCAATTCACCTTGCAACCACCGGACCCGCCGCGTATCCCGCCCGCAATCCTTTCACCCCGCACCCATTCACCCGCCATGTCCGTTCTCGTCGCCGGTACTCTCGCCCTCGATTCCATCCACACGTCCGCCGAGGTCCACCACGAACTCCTCGGCGGCTCCGCTTCCTACGCCGCCCTCGCCGCCGCCTTCTCCGGTCACGTCAAACTCTGCGGCATCGTCGGCACCGACTTCCCCCAACCCCATCGCGACCTCTTCGCCCGCCGCAGCATCGACACCGCCAACGTCGACACCGTCGAAGGCCGCACCTTCCGCTGGACCGGCCGCTACCACGACGACATGAACCACCGCGAGACGCTCGACGTCTCCATCGACGTCCTCGAAAAATTCAACCCGCGCCTCACGACCGACGCCGCCAGCGCCAGCATCGTCCTCCTCGCCAACATGAGCCCGGACAACCAGCTCGCCGTCCTGGACCAGTGCACCGCCTCCCCCTTCGTCATCGCCGACAGCATGGACCTCTGGATCAATATCGCCAGACCACGCCTCCTCGATGTCCTCAAACGCGTCGACCTCTTCGTCATCAATGAAGACGAAGCCAAAATCTTCACCGAGTGCTCCAACCTCGTTGTCGCCGGACGCCGCCTCCTCGAAATGGGCCCGCGCTACGTCGTCGTCAAAAAAGGTGAACACGGTGCCATGCTCTTCGGCGAAAACCACTTCTTCACCACCCCTGCCTACCCGCTCACCCAGCTCGCCGACCCCACCGGCGCTGGCGACACGTTCGCAGGCGGTCTCGCCGGTTCCCTCGCCGCCAACGCCCGCACCCCCGACTTCAAAGACCTCGCCCGCGGCATCGTCCATGGCAGCGTCCTCGCCTCCTTCACCTGCGAAGCCTTCGGCGTCCGCCGCCTCGCCGAGCTCACCGACGCCGAAGCCACCGGCCGCACCGCCGAATTCCGCGCCTGCACGTCGTGGGCTTCCTGACCTGATCCCCGCATGGCCGCGGCTCGCACCCCACCACCGCCCGCAGCGCCAGACCGGCCCTTCTGGAGACACCCCGTCTTCGGCATCGCCGTCTCGTCACTCGCCGCCGCCATCCTCTTCTTCCTGACGGTCTGGCTCCAGGGCGAAAACGAACGCCGCGCCCAGCAGCGCATGATCGAGGACAACCCTCGTCTCCGCGACCTCACCGCCGGCCTCCGCAGCATGATCGATTCCCGCGCCGAAATGGCCGGGATCAAAGCCCCAGCCGCTCTCTGGATCGGCAGAATCTCCGAATACAAGGAAAGCAGCGCCATCGACGGCAGCCCGCCCATCGCCATCGTCGCTCTCTCCCGCCCTGCCCTCCTCGCAGGCACCGCCGCACCCAAAGACTCCCCTAACCGAGTCGAAATCGCCGGCGACCCCGCCATCTTCCAGGGCCCCGCCCCAGTCAAAGGCGAGACATGGATCATCGCCGTCCGGCGCGACTCAGAAGGCCGCAATTCCCTCCACACCGCCGTCCGCGCTTCCCAGCCTAACCGCTGACACAGCCCCGGCCCCGGAAGCCGCTAACCAGCTCCCCCGCGCCCGGCCCCCGGCTAGCCCCACGCCCCTCAGATCTCCCAGCCCTTCCGGTACTGCCGCGCCAGAAACGCATCCGCCTCCGGCGCATTCGTCGCCTTCAGCGCCGCCGCATCCCACACCAGCTTCTTCCCGCAGCGGTACGCCACGTTGCCAAGATGATTCGCCTCCGTCAGCGCCCCGCTGTACTCGAAATGACAGGTCGTCGGCGCACCCGTCTTGCACGCCCGCAGCCATTCCGCGTGGTGACCAATGCTCTCCTCAATGCTCGGTGCCGGACGCTTGAAATCCCGGAACTTGTCCTCCGGCAGCAGCACGTGCTTCCCGTAATCCGCTAGCAGCATCCCCTTGCTCCCGATGAACAGACACCCGTCACCCCACTGCGGAATCCCTTTCTCCTCCCAGATCTTCGGCTTCATGCTCCCCTGATGCCACGTCAGGCGGCACGGCGGCATCGCCCCCCGCGCCCCGTACTCATACGTCGCCGACATCGACGCCGGAGCCAGCTCCGCATGCGGCGGCGGCCCCGCCGCCTCAATCGTCAGCGGCGCATCCAGCTTCAACGCCCAGAACGGCAGGTCGTTCCAGTGCGACCCCAGATCACTCATCGTCCCACTCCCGAAATCCCACCAGCGATACCACTTCGGCCCCGGGAAATACACGCTGTGAAACGGACGCTCCGCCGCCGGCCCCAGAAACAAATCCCAGTGAAAATAATCTGGCGGCGTCTCCGCCCCCGCAGGCCGCCCCTGCACCGTCACAATGTCCCCATTCCGCGCCGCCTCCTCTGGCGTCTGCAACCCCCACGCCCGCGACACCCACACGTGCACTTCCGTCACGTCCCCGATCGCCCCGCTCTGCACCAGCTCCACCACCCGTCGGTAATTCGACGTCGCATGAATCTGCGTCCCCATCTGCGTCGCCACCTTCGCAGCCCTCGCCGCCTCCCGGATCAATCGCGCCTCCCTCACATTGTGTGTCAGCGGCTTCTCACAATAAACATGCTTCTTCGCCTTCAGCGCCGGCAGCGTCGCCAGCGCATGCGTGTGCTCCGCCGTACTCACCACCACCGCATCGTAATCCTTCAACTCCCCGTACATCACCCGGAAATCAATATACGTCTTCGCCTCCTTATGCGTTCCAGCCGCAGACTTCAGGTTGTTCTCGTTCACATCGCACAACGCCACAATCCGATCCCCCTGCGACACCGCCTCCGCCAGATTCCCAGCCCCACGCCCTCCCACCCCGATCACCGCAATCTGCAACTTGCTGTTCAGATTCTGCCCCCGCACCAACGCCGGAAATCCCAGCGCAGCTGCAGAAGCCCCCCTCACAAAGGATCGACGGGAAACGGAACGGAATGGATCGGATGGCCCGGTGCTCATCCTCCCACCCTGCCCCGCCGCGCTCATCCCACGCAACCCTTTTCCTCCCGGCTTCACGGAACCCATCACGCGATCACGTCAGAAAACGACAAAAAGTGACACAAAGCTTGACCTGGATGGCCGGTTTCGAAAAGAATGGAAGTTCCCCCATGGCATCCCCCGGTGCCAAACTCGTTGACCCCCCGTCATCGAATCCATTACCCCCCCATGAAAACACCCCGTTGTTCCTTCACCACGGTGCCGCTCGCGGCACTCCTCATGTTCCCATCCTTCGTCGGAGCTCAAACCATCCCGAACCCAAGCTTCGAAGCGGACCTCTATTCCAATTTCCCTGGCTACGCCTCAGGCAACGGCGGCGCCATCACCGGCTGGACGTTCAGCGACGCCAGCCGCGTCGGCATCAACCCCGGCGGCGGCAGCCCGTTCGCTGACAACGGCACGTTCCCCAACGGCTCCAACGTCGGCTTCATCCAGTCCAACGCCTCCCCATCCTCCCTCGGCACCACCATCTCAGGTCTCACCCCAGGCACTTCCTACCGCCTGACTTTCCGCACCAACGCACGCCGCGGTCAGTTCCCCTCCCTCAACGTCCTCATCAACGACGCCCCAGTCAACTTCTCCGTCGACTTCGCCGCCCCCGCCGCCGGACCCCAGACCATCTCCTCGGTCAACTCCTCCAACCCCTACCACTACGTCGAAGCCGTCTTCACCGCCGCCGCCGCCGACGCCACACTCTCCCTCGTCAACCAAACCCCAGGCGATACCACCGTCTGCGTCGACGATTTCTCCATCACCACCGCCAGCACCCCGCTCCCCGCAGCCATCGTCGCCACCCGCTGGTCCAGTGACGCCGACTCCGGCATCGACAGCCAGTTCCCACACACCGCTGCCCGCACCTTCGGCGGCTCACCCACCAATCTCACCGCCAACGGGGTCTACTTCAGCCCGTCCTTCGGCGGCAACCCCGGAGCCCTCAACCTCTTCTCCTCCACCGGCTTCGGCGCCAACTTCGGCGACCAGGGCCGCAACATCTCCGGCGATAGCAATCTCGTCGCCAAATCCTTCATGTACGGCGGCCCCAACACGTCCATGACGTTCGCAGGCCTCAAACCGAACACCACCTACGTCGCCACTCTCTTCGGCGTCGGCTGGGAAAACGGCACCCGCTCCGCTGACTTCTCCGGCGGCGGCATCGGCCCAGTCAATATCAATCTCAACGCCCACGGCGCTCAGAACGGCATCACCGTCCGCTTCCGCTACACCACCGACGACCTCGGCTCCCCCGTCCTCCTCGACTACCCACAGGCCGCCGGCGCAGGTTCCTTCCACACCGCCGCCATGACCAACCGCGAGGTCATCCCCGGCGCCACCCCCGTAGGCACATGGACCTACGACATGTGGAACGATGACGCCTCCTCCGGCATCAACAACGGCGCTGCCTACGCCTACACCCACGCCTACAACTTCGGCTCCGCCAGCAGCACCGTCATCAACGGGGTCACCTTCACCGGCGTCCCCGGCGGCAATCCCTCCGCAGCCAACTTCTCCACCTCCGGCTTCGCCGCAGGCTTCAACAACGACGGCAACAACGTCACCGGCGGCAGCCGCACCATCGCCAATGACTTCCTCTACAACGGCTACCCAGGCGCCATCGAACTCACCGGCCTAACCCCCGGCACCAGCTACGTCCTCTCGCTCTTCTCCGTCGGCTGGGAAGACACCGGCCGCTCCCACTCCTTCAATGCCGCCGGCCAATCCGGCACCGTCATTGATCAGGACACGTTCCTCAACAACAACGGCATCCGCATCGAGTACGCCTACACCGCGCCTGCCTCCGGTAAAATCACCGTCTTCTCCAACCCGCTCGTCGGCGCTTCATTCCACCTCTACGGCTTCGCCAACCGCAAAGCCACCCCGGAAACCGCCCTCGGCGTCATCTCCCACCCGCAACCGGTCTACATCACCACCCCCGGTACCTCCACCACCTTCACCGCCTCCGCCTCCGGTGCCCTCCCGCTCACCTACCAATGGCGCAAAAACGGTGAACCCATCCCCGGTCAGTCCGGCACCACCAACCTCACCGCCACCCTCACAGTCGACAACATCTCCGCCGCCTCCGTCGGCGATTACACCTGCGCCTTCACCGGCGGCGGCAATCAGGGCACCATCGTCACAAACCCCGCTCGCCTCTTCCTCATCACCGACAAGGTCGCCGGTCTCTTCGACTCCGGCCGCGGCAACAACAACGCCGTCCTCCCAGACGGCGCCAGCGACCCACACTACCTCATCACCGTCAATCCAGACGGTGCCCCCCTCATCCCAGCCATCACCCACGACAGCACGGTCTTCCCCATCGTCGCAGGCCCATGGGTCGCCAATAACGAGAAATCCAAGTGGATCAGCCCGCAGCTCAATACCTCCGGCTCAGCCGGTGACCCCACCGACGGCGGCGAAGGCCCAGGCGTCTACGTCTACACCACCACCTTCGACCTCACAGGCTTCGACCTCAGCACGGTCCGCATCTTCGGCTCATGGGCCACCGATAACGAAGGCACCGGCATCTTCGTCAACGGCACCGCCACTGGCCTCACCAACGCCGCTCAGTTCCCCTCACTCACTCAGTTCACCATCAGCAGCGCCAACGCCACGCTGAAAACCGGCCTGAATACTCTCGAGTTCAAACTCCGCAACGCCAGCCTGGGCTACACCGGTCTCCGCGTCGAAGGCCTCGAAGGCTTCGGCAATATCGTCGCCGGCACCGCCCCCTACATCGCCACCCAGCCAGCAGACACCACCATCGCATGGGGTGCCTCCGATACCCTCACGGTCTCCGCGTCCGGTAGCGCCAACCTCAACTACCAGTGGCGCAGAAACGGTGTCCCCATCCCCGGAGCCAACAGTCCGTTCCTGACGATCACCGCGGATAAACCAGAAGCCGCAGGCTCGTTCAGCGTCGTCATCACCAACTCCAGCGGCAATGTCACCAGCTCCAACGCCGTCGTCTCCGTCACCGGAGCCCCCATCATCCCAGGCAGCATCAGCCTCGCCACCGCCCCAGGCACCCCAGCCTCCATCAGCGCCGGCGCCATCGTCGCTCAAGCCTTCGGCGGCGCAGCGCCTCTCGACTTCGCAGGCGTCCAGTCCACCCCAACCCCCGGCGGCGGTTCCGTCGCCGTCGTAGGTACCAACGTCGTCTACACCCCAGCCCCAGGCTTCTCCGGTGCCGACTCGTTCACCTACTTCCTCTCCGACGGCACCGACACCGTCTCCGGCACCATCGCCATCGTCGTCGGTACCGACATCGGCTCAGACCTCACCATCGCCGGCACCGTCACCGAAGGCACCGGCCGCCGCGTCGTCTCCACAGGCATCCCCGGCCGCATCTACCAGTCCCAGTCGTCCACCGACCTCACCTCGTGGACTCCTCTCGGACAACCCCAGATCGCCCCAGCCTCCGGCGTCCTCTCCGTCCTCGACCCAGGACCTCTCCCAGCCAAACGCTTCTACCGGACCGTCGAACTGGTCCGCTAAACCCTTTCCCGCCTCCGGGTTGCGGGCGCGGCTTGATGGGCTGAAGCCGCGTCCGTCCCGGTGGCGGGTACCTCTCTAATCCCCCGGGTGGCCGGGCCGTCTTCGGCCCGGCCACTTCCTTTTCTACCCTCCCTCTCCCGAAAACACGCTGTTTGCTTTTTCCAGGAAGCACCTCCACCGTCCGCGTCCGCCTCCCGACACCACGCCAGTCACCGATTCCGTACCATGGGGAAAACTCTCATCATCGCCGAAAAACCCAGTGTCGCCACTGACCTCGCCCGCGTCCTCGCCAAAGCCCCGGGCATGTCCAGATTCGATAAGGAGAAAGACTACTTCGAAAATGATTCCCACGTCATTTCCTCAGCCGTAGGCCACCTCCTCGAACTCGCCTTCCCGGAAACCGCCGACGGCAAAAAACCCAAGTGGAACTTCGATAGCCTCCCCCTCATCCCGGACCACTTCGAACTCAAACCCATCGAACGCAGCGCCGACCGCCTCACCGCCCTCAAAAAACTCCTCAAACGCTCGGACGTCGACGCCGTCATCAATGCCTGCGACGCCGGCCGCGAGGGCGAACTCATCTTCCGCTACATCATGCAGTCCAGCGGCTGCAAAAAACCCGTCCGCCGTCTCTGGATGCAATCCATGACCGCAGGAGCCATCATGGACGCGTTCCAGAATCTCCGCGACGACAAGGACATGCTCCCCCTCGCCGACGCCGCCGTCTGCCGCAGCGAAAGCGACTGGCTCGTCGGCATCAACGGCACCCGCGCCCTCACCGCCTTCAACTCCCGCAACGGCGGCTTCCTCAAAACCCCCGTCGGCCGCGTCCAGACCCCCACCCTCACCATCCTCGTCAACCGCGAGAAGGAAATCTCCGCCTTCATCCCTCGCGCCTACTGGGAGGTCTTCGGCGACTTCGATGTCTCCGCCGGTTCCTACCGCGGCCGCTGGTTCGCCGAACCTTTCAAAAAGGACGACTCCGACCCCCACGCTCGCCCCGAACGTCTCTGGAATCAGGCCGACGCCGACGCCATCAAATCCCGCTGCTCAGGCAAACCCGCCACCATCGAGGAAACCCGCAAACCCAAAAAGGAAAGCTGCCCGCTCCTCTTCGACCTAACCAGTCTCCAGCGCGAGGCCAGTAACAAATTCGGCTTCTCCGCCCGGCGCACGCTCCAGATCGCCCAGTCCCTCTACGAAAGCCACAAGGTCCTCACCTACCCCAGAACCGATAGCCGCTTCCTCCCGGAAGACTATGTCTCCACAGTCCAGGGGGTCATGAAAACCTTCGCAGGCCTCGACCACACTTCCGTCGACGCCTTCCCCCCAGACCTCCCCCAGCACGCCGCCACCACGCTCCGCCAGAACTGGGTCTTCCCTACCAAACGGATCTTCGACAACTCCAAGGTCAGCGACCACTTCGCCATCATCCCCACAGGCGTCGTCCCTCGTAACCTCAAACCGGAAGAAGCCCGCATCTACGACCTCGTCACCAGACGCTTCATCGCCATCTTCTTCCCCATGGCGGAATTCGAAATCGCCACCCGCATCACCCGCATCGACCGCGATGCCTTCAAAACCGAAGGCAAAATCCTCACCACCCCCGGCTGGCTCGAGGTCTACGGCAAAGCCCTCGGCGGCG
>JAIXVE010000300.1 GCA_027483175.1 Verrucomicrobiaceae bacterium
CCTCCGTCAGCTTCTGCGGCCGCCTCGCCACCTATCAATACTACAACATGGACCAGGTCACCGGCATGGCCCTCCACGAATTCGACCGTCTCACCAGCCCCACCGGACCCTTCGCCGGCCTCGTCACCGTTCACTGACATCTCCTCCTCCTCCTCCTCTCTCTCAACGCCCGACCCTCTCCGCTCCCATGACCCCTAAAGACAAACTCGCCTCCGGCTCCGCCACCATCGGCGTCCTCGGCCTCGGCTACGTCGGCCTCCCCCTCGTCCTCGGCTTCGCAGAAAAAAACATCCGCGTCATCGGCTTCGACGTCGATCAGCGCAAAGTCGACGCCCTCAACTCCGGCAACTCCTACATCCAGCACATCTCCCCGGACCGCGTCAGCTCCGCCGTCTCCGCTGGCACACTCTCCGCCACCACCGACTTCTCACGCATCCCCGAAGCCGACGTCATCATCATCTGCGTCCCCACCCCGCTCAATAGCCACCACGAACCAGACCTCTCCTTCGTCCGCGCCACCCGCGACACCATCCTCCCACACCTCCGCGCTAACCAACTCGTCTGCCTCGAAAGCACCACCTACCCGGGCACCACCGACGAGGAATTCCTCCAGCAGATCCGCTCCCGCGGCTTCTCCCCAGGCTCCGACTTCTTCCTCGTCTTCTCCCCGGAACGCGAAGACCCAGGCAACCCCGACTTCCACGGCACCGGCATCCCCAAAGTCGTCGGCGGCTTCTCCCCTGCCTGTCTCGAACAAGGCATCGCCGCCTACGGAGCCATCTACCAGAAGGTCGTCCCCGTTTCCTCCACCCGCGTCGCGGAAATGGTCAAGCTCCTCGAAAACATCTTCCGCGCCGTCAACATCGGCCTCGTCAACGAAATGAAAATCGTCGCCGACGCCATGGGCATCGACATCTGGGAAGTCATCAACGCCGCCAAAACCAAACCCTTCGGCTTCACCGCCTTCTACCCAGGCCCAGGCCTCGGCGGCCACTGCATCCCCATCGATCCCTTCTACCTCACATGGAAAGCCCGCGAGTTCGGCATCCACACGCGCTTCATCGAACTCGCCGGCGAAATCAACGAGGGCATGCCCCACTACGTCGTCCGCCGCGTCGCCGAACGTCTCAACCAGAACCGCAAAGCCCTCAACGGCTCACGCATCCTCATCATGGGCCTCGCCTACAAAGCCAATGTCGATGACATGCGCGAAAGCCCCACATTCAAACTCTTCGATCTCCTCAAAGCCCAGGGCGCAGAAATCGCCTTCCACGACCCTCACATCCCCGTCATCACCCCCACCCGCGAACACGCCGAATACACCGGCCTCCAGAGCATCCCGTGGAACCGCGAATCCGTCGGCTCCTTCGACCTCGTCCTCATCTCCACCCACCACCTCGCCGTCAACCTCTCGGAACTCGCCGCATGGGCCCCCGTCATCGTCGACACCCGCAACGCCATGGCCTCCATCCCCACCGCCCCAGGCCAGGTCACCAAAGCCTGATCCTGTCACTTTTATCCTGACTGCCATGGAACCGTCAATCGCCGCCGTCGGAGCAGGAGCATGGGGCAAAAACATCGTCCGCACGCTCCACCAGATGGGTGCCCTCCACTCCATCGTCGAACCTTCGCCCGCCCTCCGCGACGCCGCCACCGCCGCCTGCCCAGGCGTCCCCGCCGTCTCCCACATCAGCGAGATCCTCGGCAACGACTCCATCCGCGCCGTCACCCTCGCCACCCCAGCCCCCACCCACCATTCGCTAGCCAAAGCCTGTCTCCTCGCCGGCAAGGACGTCTTCGTCGAAAAACCCATGACGCTCACCGCCGCCGAAGCCGAAGACCTCGTCGTCACCGCAGACCATCTCGGCCGCGTCCTCATGACCGGCCACCTCCTCCTCTATAAACCAGCCGTCGTCTTCCTCCGCGACTGGCTCGCCGCCGGCCACCTCGGCCGCATCTTCTCCTATCACCAGGAACGCATGAAACTCGGCAAGGCCCGCGCCGTCGAAAACGCCCTCTGGAGTCTCGGCGTTCACGACGTCGCCGCTCTCCTCTTCATCGCCGACGCCACTCCCTCCCACGTCTCCTTCTCAGGCCACTGCGGGCTCCAGCCAGGCATCGAAGACGACACCTACCTCCACATGACGTTCCCCGACGGCCGCGCCGCTCACCTCCACAACTCATGGCTCTGGCCCGAAGACCGCCGCGGGCTTCGCATCATCGGCGAACGAGGCATGCTCTCCTACGACGAAAAATCCGAATCCGTCACCCTGCACCGCAAGACCATCGACCCAGCCCTCAATCACTCCGACGCCGGCTCCGAACTCCTCTTCTCCGCTCCCCAGGACTTCCAGGCCCTCCGCGCAGAACTCGAACACTTCACCGACTGCATCCAATCCCGCGCCACCCCGCGCTCCTGCGGCCGCAACGGGCTCGACGTCATCCGCGTCCTCGAACGCGCCGCCGCCCCAGCCTGACATCTCCATCCTGACACATGTCCGCCCCGCGTCACTTCGTCATCTCCGCCGTCTGCCTCGCCCTCACCGGCGTCCTCTTCGCAGGCGCGTTCTCGTCATGGCCCGCCAACGAGATCGATGTCGAAATGTACCCGTCCTTCTCAGAAGCCTCCCGCGGCGGCTGGCTCGCCGCCCTCACCATGGACCGGGCCCAGAACCCGGCCATCAGTCTCCCCTACGCCGGCTGGCCCCCCCTCCACGGTCTCCTCGTCTGCCTCGCCGGAAAATCCGGTCTCTCCTTCCCCGCCGCCGTCGCCGCCGTCAACGCCCTCATCCTCCTCCTCTCCGCCGCCGCCGCCGCACGTCTCCTCCGCCTCCTCCAGCTCCCCGCTGCTCAGCTCGCCGCCGCCGCCGTCGTCCTCTTCAGCGCCGCCTCATGGGTCACCGCCACCATGGCCTTCGCCCACATCCTCACGCCCCTCTCCCTCCTCCTCGGCATCTCGGACTTCATCGTCTCATCTAACACTTCTTCCTCTCCCCGCTCCCGCCCGCTCGCCCTCGCCACCCTCGCAGGCTTCTTCTGCGCCTCCATGAATTGGGCCGCCTTCTTCGTCGCCCCTGCCGTCGTCGTCGCATCATGGTGGCTCCGCCTCCCCCCTGACACTTCCCCTCCCGCCCGCCCCTCCACGTTCTCCTCCACCCTCCGCTGGGCCGCCGCCTTCACCCTCGGCACCATCCTCTTCTTCGTCCTCTTCAAAATCATCAACCTCGCCGCCAGTCGCGACCCCGGCGCGCTCCTCGCCGCTTCCTCCGGCAACCTCGACCGCTTCAAGGAACGCGCCTTCCCCACCCCCGGCAAACTCGCCGGTGCCGCCTTCTTCACCGCCGCACGCTGCACCGTCGCCGCCCTCGTTCTGCTCGCCGCCGCCGCCGCTGCCCGCCGCTCCCGCTCGTGGCTCCCCGCCTCCACCCCAGCGCCCGCCCGCATCGCCGCTCTCGCCCTCCTCCTCGCACCCCTCGGCTTCATCGCCGCACTCTCCGGCGAAATGGCCGTCCCCGCTCACACGTTCCACTCCCGCCTCTTCATCCCATGGGCCGCCCTCTCCGCCGCCCTCTGGTTCCCTGCCCTCTCCAATCGCGCCCGCACCGCAGGCATCGCCCTCCTCGCCGCTTCCTCCGCCTTCGCCGTCTGGGGCGGCCGCTTCCTCCCCGATTCCCTCACCGGCAGCCCAGCCCTCGACTGGATGGCCCCAGGCTTCGCCGCCCCAGGCAATCTCCCCGTCGCCTTCTCCAATAGCGCCTTCTCTCCTTCCGCCGTCGCCCGCACCCTCACCAAACAGGCCGCCGCCATCCCCCTCCCAGTCCTCGCCTCACGCCAATCCGACGCCCGCGGCAAGATCATCGCATGGCTCGAATCCCATCGCGACTTCATCCGCTCTAACACTTCCCAGGACGATGTCATCCTCGGCTGGCACCACATGGGCATCGTCGCCCCATGGGCCCTCGACCGCACCGTCCTCGGCGGCCCCGACAACACCTCCGTCAGCCGTCTCGCCACCGCCTGCCTCAAACACCTCCCTCCCCACCAAATCGTCATCCCCGTCCCCGCAGGCACCGAACCGGACGCCATCGCCGCCGCCCTCAACCTCCCGGACATCCGCTGGTCCCTCTCCGCTTCCTCCCCAGACCTCTCCCTCTTCCGCGGCGCCAAACCCTGACTCTCCCCACCACACCATGGCCTTCTTCGCCCACCCCACCGCCATCATCGATTCCCCCGTCTCCATCGGCGACGGCACCAAAATCTGGCACTTCGCTCACATCTGCCCAGGCGCTTCCATCGGCTCCAACTGCATCTTCGGCCAGAATACCATGGTCGCCAACGACGTCGTCATCGGCAGCAACGTCAAAGTCCAGAACAACGTCGCCATCTACACCGGCACCACCATCGAAGACGATGTCTTCCTCGGCCCCTCCTGCGTCCTCACTAACGTCACCAACCCCCGCAGTCAGGTCAAACGCCACAGTCTCTACGAACACACGCTCATCCGCCGCGGCACCACCATCGGTGCCAACGCCACCATCGTCTGCGGCATCACCCTCGGCCGCTACTCCTTCATCGCCGCAGGCGCAGTCGTCGCCCGCGATGTCCCCGACTACGGCTTCATCATCGGTGTCCCCGGCCGCCTCAAAGGATGGATGAGCCGCCACGGCCACCTCCTCCAGTTCAACGCCGACGGGCTCGCCACCTGCCCCGAATCCAACTTCTCCTACCAGCTCGAAAACAATACCGTCCGCTGTCTCTCGCTCGACGAAGACCTCCCCCTCCCGGACCATCTCGCCACAGGCACCACTTCCTACGATTCCTTCAAATCCCTCTCCTGATCTCTCCCCCACACCCCATCACCGCCATGAATGTCCCCCTTCTCGACGTCAACGCCCAGAATCTCCCGCTCGAAGCGGAACTCACCGCCGCCTTCACCAAGGTCCTCCGCAGCGGCCAGTTCATCATGGGCCCCGAAGTCGATGCCCTCGAAAAAGAGTGCGCCGCCATGGTCCACGCCTCCCACGGCATCGGCTGCTCCTCCGGCACCGACGCCATCCTCCTCGCCCTCATGGCCCTCGGCATCGGCCCCGGCGACGAGGTCCTCGTCCCCACCTTCACCTTCTTCGCCACCGCCGGCTGCGTCTCCCGCACCGGAGCCACCCCCGTCTTCGTCGACGCCTGCCCAGTCTGCTTCAACATCGACGTCTCCAAAGCCGCCGCCAAAATCACCCCGAAAACCAAAGCCATCATCCCCGTCCACCTCTTCGGCCAAAGCGCCGACATGGACGCCGTCATGGCCCTCGCCAACGCCCATAACCTCTTCGTCATCGAAGACGGTGCCCAGGCCATCGGAGCCCTCTACAAGGGCCGCCCCGTCGGCTCCATCGGCCACTTCGGCACCTACAGCTTCTTCCCCTCCAAAAACCTCGGCGGCTTCGGCGACGGCGGTCTCCTCGTCACCAGTGACGACGCCCTCGCCGAACGCGCCCGGCTCCTCCGCACCCACGGCTCAAAACCCAAATACTATCACAAAGCCGTCGGCGGCAACTTCCGCCTCGACCCGCTCCAGGCCGCTCTCCTCCGCGTCAAACTCGCCCACTACAGCGAGTACACCACCCGCCGCCAGGCCAACGCCGCACACTACTCCGCCGCACTAGCCCAGCTCCCCGGCGTCGTCCCCGCTGACCCCGCCCACTGCAAATGCGCCGCCTCTCAGGACGCATGGCTCGCCGACTCCGGCGCACGCATCGTCCTCCCCGTCCCCTACGCCCACAATTCCCACATCTGGAACCAGTTCACCCTCCGCATCATCGGCCAAGGCCAGCGCGACGCCTTCAAAAACCACCTCACTTCCCTCGGCATCGGCTGCGAAATCTACTACCCAGTCACCATGGACCAGCAGGAATGCTTCGCCTACACCCCCGACGCCGCACGCGCCGACTGCGCCACCGCCCACCGTCTCGCCTCGGAAGTCATCAGCATCCCCATCTTCCCGGAACTCTCCGCCGCACAACGCGACGCCGTCATCGCCGCCGTCGCTTCCTTCCTCGCCGCCTGAATCCCTAACCTCTCTCCACTCCCATGAAAGTCGTCATCCTCTGCGGCGGCAAAGGCACCCGCCTCCGCGAAGAAACTGAGTTCCGCCCCAAACCCATGGTCCCCATCGGTGGTAAACCCATCCTCTGGCACATCATGAAAACCTACGCCCATCACGGCCATCGCGAGTTCATCCTCTGCCTCGGCTACAAGGGCGACATGATCAAAGAATACTTCCGCAACTACCTCTGGAATACCTGCGACGTCACCCTCAAACTCGGCCACGACGCCGAAGCCGTCTTCCATAACCACCACGACGAGGAAGACTGGAGCGTCACCCTCGCAGACACCGGCGAAGACTCCATGACCGCCTATCGCGTCAAGCAGATCCAGCGCTACATCCCCGCAGGCGAACCGTTCCTCCTAACCTACGGCGACGGGGTCTCCTCCATCGACATCAATAAAGCCATCGCCTCCCACAACGCCGCCGGCAAGGTCTGCACCATCACCGCAGTCCACCCCGCAGGCCGCTTCGGCTCCATGCGCGTCGAAGAAGACGGCACCATCTCCTCCTTCGAAGAAAAACCCCAGTTCGAAAAAACCCTCATCAACGGCGGCTACATGGTCTGCGACCACTCCATGTTCGATTACCTCCCCGACGACCCCGACGTCATGCTCGAACGCGCCCCCATGGACAAACTCGTCGCCGACGGCCAGCTCAACGCCTACCGCCACACCGCCTTCTGGCAACCCATGGACACCTACCAGGAAGCCCAGCACCTCAACCGTCTCTGGGCCGATGGCGACGCCCCATGGAAGGTCTGGTAACCAATCCACCCTAACCTCCCGCAGCCATGCCCGCTCCCTTTCACGACCTCTTCCGCAACCGCCGCGTCCTCGTCACCGGCCACACCGGATTCAAAGGCGCATGGCTCTCGGAATGGCTCCTCGCCCTCGGCGCTGAAGTCCACGGCTACGCCCTCGACCCGCTCCCCCACGCCCTCCTCTTCGACCAGCTCAACCTCCACCACCGCATCGCCGCAGACCACCGCGCCGATATCATGGACCGCGCCCACCTCGCCGCCGTCACCCGCGACATCGCCCCGGACTTCGTCTTCCACCTAGCCGCCCAACCGCTCGTCCGCCTCTCCTACGACCAGCCCGTCGAAACCTTCGCCGTCAATGTCATGGGCTCCGTCCACATGCTCGACGCCCTCCGCCTCGCCGCCCATCCCTGCACCGTCATCATGGTCACCACGGACAAGTGCTACGAAAACCGCGAGTGGCTCCACCCCTACCGCGAATCCGACCCCATGGGCGGTCACGACCCCTACAGCGCTAGCAAAGGAGCCGCGGAAATCGCCATCGCCGCCTACCGCCGCTCGTTCTTCGATTCCCCGGACTCCCCAGTCCGCGTCGCCAGCGCCCGCGCCGGGAATGTCATCGGCGGCGGCGACTGGGCCCCCGACCGCATCGTCCCAGACGCCATCCGCGCCGTCCTCGCAGGCCAGCCCGTCCCCGTCCGCAACCCCCACGCCACCCGCCCGTGGCAGCACGTCCTCGAACCCCTCAGCGGCTACCTCCAGCTCGCCGCAGCCATCCACGCCGCCTCCCACCGCCTCCCCTGCGCCTCCTCCGCACCCCTCGACGCCCTAACCTCAGGCTTCAACTTCGGCCCCGCCGTCTCCGCGAACCAATCCGTCGGCTCTCTCGTCGCCGCTCTCCTCTCCCACACCGGCGGCTCATGGACCACCGCCGCTGACCCCTCCGCACCTCACGAAGCCTCCAAACTCCACCTCGCCACCGAAAAAGCCTATCACCTCCTCGGCTGGGAACCCGCATGGCAATTCCCCGATACCGTCCGCATGACCGCCTCATGGTACCTCCAGACCGCCAAAGGCGCAGACCCAGCCGACCTCACCCGCTCCCAAATCTCCGAATTCTCTCAATCCTCTAACTCCCATCTCCTCCCATGAACCAACCCAAGGTCCACTTCCGCAACGCCTGCCGCCTCTGCGGCTCGACGTCCCTCCAGCGTTTCCTCCATCTCCCGGAAATGCCCTTCACCGACGACTTCATCACCCCGGAAGCCCTCGGCTCGGAATTCCGCGCCGACATTGATGTCTTCATCTGCACATCCTGCCTCAGCGCCCAGACCCAGCACGATGTCGACGTCGGCGACTACTACGAGGACTATCAGTACTCCGTCGGCGGTTCCTCCACCGCCAGCCGCTTCATGCGCATCCTCGCTGAAAACACCGTCGCACGCTTCCCAGCCTCCTCGCCCTCACGCAAGGTCCTCGAAGTCGGCTCCGGCGACGGCGAACAACTCGTCGCCTTCAAAAACACCGGCTGCCGCGTCCTCGGCTACGAACCTTCCTCCGTCCTCTGCAAGGTCGCCGAAGCCAAAGGCATCCCCACCATCCAGGGGCTCTTCACCGCCGACTCCATCCACCAGCTCCCTGACGAATTCAAGGAGGTCGATGTCGTCATGCTCTCCTACACGTTCGACCACCTCCCAGACCCCCGCGCCTTCACCGCCGCCGCTCGCGACATCCTCAACAAGGACCACGGTCTCCTCATCGTCGAAATCCATAACCTCGAAAAAATCATCGAACGCCAGGAATACTGTCTCTTCGAACACGAACACTCGATCTACCTCACCGAAGCCTCCGTCGCCCAGCTCTGCGCTCTCGAAGGCCTCACCGTCATCGACTTCGACCTCGTCCCCGAAGCCGACCGCCGCGCCAATTCCCTCATCTTCGTCGCCACGCCGAACGAATCCAAACTCGCCGCCAGGGCCGTCAAGCCTTCCACCCCGGACGCCTTCAACCATCTCGACCACTACTCCCTCATCGGCGCCAATATCACCAGCGCCATCCAGAACCTCGACCGCTTCGTCGACCAGATGACCGCTGACGGCAAAACGCTCGCCGGCTACGGCGCAGGCGGCCGCGGCGTCATGACGCTCGCCGCCATGCGCAGCGCCCCCAAACTCAAATACCTCGTCGACAAAAAACCCAAACGCCCAGGCCTCGTCGCCCCCAAATCCGGCGTCCCCCTCGTCAGCCTCGACGAACTCGCCTCCAACCCGGTCGACGCCATCCTCGTCTTCAGCTTCGGCTACATCGACGAAATCCGCCGCGAGGTCTCCGCCCTCGGCTACCAACCCGGCCAGTTCTACTCGCTCCTCGACGTCCTCGCCGGTCGGTTCTGAAATCCTAACGCCTCGCCATGCCCCTCCACGCCGTCATCACCGGTGCCTCCGGCTTCATCGGAGCCGCCGCCGCCGCCGACCTCCTCGCCTCCGGACACAAGGTGACGGCTCTCCTGCGCCCCGACTCCAACCCCGCCCGTCTCCAGCACCTCCCTAACCTCCACATCCTCCACCACTCCCACCTCGCCGACCCCGAAACCATCGCCGCACTCAAGGCCTCCAGCCCGGATGTCTTCATCCACTGCGCATGGCGCGGGGTCGGCGGCCAGGACCGCAACGAGGCCTTCCAGATCACCGACAACATCCGCATGTCCATGGACTCGGTCGACCTCGCCGCCGCCGCAGGCTGCCAACGCTGGATCGGCCTCGGCTCTCAGGCCGAGTACGGCAATCAGAACCGCCGTCTCGACGAGGACGCTCCCACCCGCCCCACCACGCTCTACGGAAAAGCCAAACTCGCCACCGGCATCGCCTGCCTCGCCCTCGCAGAAGCCCGCGGGCTCTCCGCCGCATGGCTCCGCGTCTTCTCCACCTACGGCCCCGGCGACTCCCCCCACTGGTTCCTCCAGTACGTCCTCCGCGAATTCCGCGCCGGCCGATCCCCGGACCTCACGCTCTGCACCCAACTCTGGGACTTCCTCCACGTCGCCGACGCCGCACGCGCCATCACCGCCACCGCCGCCACTCCCACCGCCTCCGGCAACTTCAACCTCGGCAGCGGCTCCGCCCTCCCGCTCCGCTTCTGGCTCGACCTCCTCCGCTCCGCCACCAACTCCTCCTCGGAACCTAACTACGGAGCCGTCCCCTTCCGCCCCGACCAGGTCATGCACCTCGAAGCCGATATCTCCAGACTCTCCGCCGTCACCGGCTGGCATCCCTCCGTCTCCCCAGCCGACGGCATCGCCACTCTGGCAAATTCCCCCTGACTCTCTCTCCCTCTCTCTCACTCCATAACCAACTCACCCCACACCTCATCCATCATGTCTGAAGCCCTCGACCACCTCGGCCACCACGTCTCCAAGTACGCCGGCCACGAACTCCCACTCCTCGACAAGCTCTGCAACGCCTTCACCGACTCGGCCCTCCCAGTCGCTCAGCGTCTCCAGACCTTCCCACGCCACGTCCGCCGCCAGGACATCGCCCGCTTCCTCGCCAAACACGAACTCTTCCGCCACTCCCTCCCGGTCAACGGCAGCATCGTTGAATGCGGGGTCTTCGCCGGCGGCGGTCTCTTCGGCTGGCACCACTTCTCCGCCATCTACGAACCCTACAACCACACCCGCCGCATCATCGGCTTCGATACCTTCGACGGCTTCCCCTCCGTCGACCCGAAGGACCTAACCGAAGGCGGCTCTCAGCACAGCCGCACCGGTGCCTTCCGCACGTCCCTCTCCATCCAGGAGGAACTCGCCCACCTCGCCTCCATCCACGACGCCAACCGCCCCCTCGGCCACATCCCTAAAATCGAACTCGTCCAGGGCGACGCCTGCGAAACCATCCCTCGCTACGTCAAGGATCACCCCTCCCTCCTCGTCAGTCTCCTCTACATCGACTTCGACCTCTACGCCCCTACCAAATCCGCCCTCGAATCCCTCCTCCCTCGCGTCCCCCGCGGCGGTGTCGTCGCCTTCGACGAACTCAACTGCCCAGAATTCGCCGGCGAAACCAGCGCGCTCCTCGAGTCCCTCGACCTCAGCAAACTCGACCTCCGCCGTCTCCCGTTCGACCCTTACATCTCATGGTTCGTCCGCTCATGATCCCTTCCACCGATCTCGCCGCAGGCATCCGCCACCATGCCCTCCGCATGGTCTCCGCCGCCAACGCCAGTCACATCGGCGGAGTCCTCTCCATGGCCGATACCCTCGCCGTCCTCTACTCCGGTATTCTCAAGGTCTTCCCGGACCAGCCAGATCACCCGGACCGCGACCGCTTCATCCTCAGCAAAGGCCACTGCTGCGCCGGCGTCTACGCCGCCCTCGCCCTCCGCGGCTTCTTCCCGCTCTCGGAACTCGACTCCTACGGCATGGACGGCTCACGCCTCATGACCCACATCAGCCACAAGGTCCCCGGCGTCGAATTCTCCACCGGCTCCCTCGGCCACGGCCTCCCCTTCGCCCTCGGCAAGGCCCTCGCCGCTCGCCGCAAGGGCCTCCCATGGCGCTCCTTCGCCCTCCTCTCCGACGGCGAACTCGACGAGGGCTCCAACTGGGAAGCCATCCTCCTCGCTCCCCAGCACCAGCTCGACAACCTCGTCCTCATCATCGACTATAACAAAATCCAGAGTCTCGGTGCCGTCTCCGAGGTCATCGAACTCGAACCGCTTCGCGCCAAACTCGAAGCCTTCCGCTGGGCCGTCCGCGAGGTCGATGGCCACAACCACGCCGAACTCCACGCCGCCCTCTCCTCTCTCCCCTTCTCCAAAGGCCAGCCCTCCTGTCTCATCACCCACACCACCAAAGGCAAAGGCGTCGACTACATGGAAAATCAGATCGCATGGCACTACCGCGCCCCTAACGCCGATCTCCTCGCCAAGGCCCTCGCCCAACTGGAACAGAACCCGTCATGAGAACCGCCTTCATCGAAGAACTCACCGCCCAGGCCCGCATCAACCCGGCCATCTTCCTCGTCGTCGGCGACCTCGGCTACTCGGTCATCGAACCCTTCGCCGCCGAATTCCCCGACCGCTTCCTCAACGCAGGCGTCGCCGAACAGAACATGGCCGGTCTCGCCGCCGGCCTCGCCTCCGAAGGCTTCCACGTCTTCACCTACTCCATCGCCAACTTCCCCACGCTCCGCTGTCTCGAACAGATCCGCAACGACATCTGCTATCACAATCTCCCCGTCACCTCCGTCGCCGTCGGCGCAGGCCTCGCCTACGGCAATCTCGGCTACTCCCACCACGCCGTTCAGGACATCGCCATCTTCAGAACGCTCCCTAACCTCCGCCTCCTCAGCCCGGCAGACCCAGGCGAAGCCCGCGGAGCCGTCCAGTGGCTCTCCGCCAACCCCTGCCCTTCCTACCTCCGTCTCGGCAAGGCCGGCGAAAAACACCTCTACTCCTCCCCGCCTCTCTCCCCCACCCCAGTCGTCGTCCAACCCGGCAACCCGGACGTCGCCCTCGTCGCCACAGGCTCGGTCCTCTCCATCGCCCTCGATGCCGCCGCCCTCGAATCAGCCGCCGGCCGCCCCGCCCCCACGGTCTTCTCCATGCCCTGGCTCCACCCCGCCAGCCCAGCCACCACCGCCGCCCTCCGTTCCTTCAAACACGTCATCTGCCTCGAAGAACACATCCGCGAAGGCGGGCTCCGCGAAATGCTAGCCTCGCTCCTCCCGCGCTCCATCCGGGTCTCCGGTCTCGCCCTCCCCTCCGACGCCACCGTCGCCGTCGGCTCCCAGAACTTCCTCCGCGCCGCCGCCGGCCTCACCGCCACTCACGCCCAGCAGCTCATCCTCAGCCGCGACGACGACGCCTGAACCTCTCTCAGGCCCCATGTCCCCATCCCGTTCACTCTCATCTCGCTTCAGATTGCCTAGCGGCACCGGCTTCTACGCCAGTGTCACCAGACTCGCTACCGGCGCAGCCCTCGCCCAGATCATCACCGTCGCCGCAGGATGCTTCCTCTCCAGAATCTACGGCCCCGCCAACCTCGGCCTCTACGCCGCCTACCTCAGCGTCGTCACCACCGCCGCTGGCATGTCCTGTCTCCGCTACGAACAGGCCCTCATGCTCCCCGACGACCGCTCGGAAGCCAACCACCTCTGGACGCTCGTCCTCGGCCTCGCCGCCCTCTCCTCCTCCCTCGCCGTCCCCGCCCTCCTCACCGCCCGCGCCATGGGCTGGACCGGCAAACTCGCCACCCTCGGCCCCGCCATCTGGCTCCTCCCCGTCGCTCTAGCCGTAATCTCCCTCGGCCTCGCCGCCGGCGTCTGGGCCAACCGCAACCGCGCCTACTCGCTCCTCTCCATCTCCCGCACCGCCGCCGCCGCCACCGCCGCCCTCACCGCCATCGGCATCGGCCTCCTCGTCCCCTCAGGCCCATGGCTCATCTTCTCCCACGTCCTCGGCCAGGCCGTCCTCTCCGCCCTCCTCTTCCTCGGCATCCGCAAATCCGAACTCCCTCCCGTCACCGGTGCCTCCTCCTCGGAACTCAAACGCGTCGCCTCACACTACCGCCAGTTCCCCGCCTACAACTTCCCCATGACCGCCGTCGACCAGATCACCGGCGCCCTCCCCGTCATCGTCTTCACCGAATCCTTCGGCCTCGCGACCGCTGGCCTCCTCAGCATCGCCTTCCAGGCCCTCCGCCTCCCCGGTGCCTTCATCGGCAACTCCGTCGCCCAGGTCTTCTACGAACGCGCCTCCCGCATCCGCAAGGACCTCCCCGCCCTCCGCTCCCTCACACTCAAAACCTGCGGGCTCCTCTCCCTCGCCATCATCCTCCCAGCCCTCGTCATCACGCTCTGGGGCCCACCTCTCTTCTCCTTCGTCTTCGGCCCGCGCTTCGCCCCCGCCGGCGACCTCGCCCGTCTCCTCATCATCAGCACCAGCGCAGGCTTCATCTGCTCCCCCATCAGCATGCTCCCCACCGTCATCGGTCGTCAGGGTGGCCACTTCCTCATCGCCCTCATCGCCGCCTCCCTCCGCGCCCTCGCCCTCTGGCTAGGCGCTCGCTCCGGTTCCCCCTCCACCACCCTCGCATGGTTCGTCGCCGCGGAAACCATCGGCCTCCTCATCTTCGCCGCATGGGTCCTCCACCTCATCCGCCCCACCCATTCCTCTTCAACATGACCGCCGTCCTCTCCATCACCATCCCCACATGGAACCGCGACTCCGAACTCGACGGCCTCCTCTCCTGCATCCACGACCAGACCAGCGCCGACCCGGACCTCGCCGCCGCCATCGATGTCCTCATCTCCGACAACGGCTCCGATGACTCCACCCCAGACGTCGTCGCCCGCTGGCAGGCCAAAGGCCCCTTCACGCTCCACTCCGTCCGCCACCCCGCCAACCGCGGCCCCATCCCTAACATCAATCACTGCCTCCAGCACGCCCCCGGCCGCCACTACATCCTCCTCGGCGACGACGACCGCTTCGCCCCAGGCTCCCTCCGCGCCATCGTCGACTACCTCCGCATCCACCCCGACGCCCCCGTCGTCCTCGTCCAGCACGACCTCTCACGCCACATCTACAACTTCGCACCAGGCACCTCCGCCACCATCTCCCTCGAGGAAATGGCCCGCCGCTACTTCTGGTACGTCGGCAACGCCGGCAACTTCGTCGTCCGCTCCGACCTCTCCGCCCGCGCCATCACTTCCGTCCCCCCTAACCACCCGTGGACCTGCTGGCCTCAGACCGAAGTCATCTGCCTCGCCGCCATCTTCTCCTCCCAGCCACTCCCCATCCACTGTACCGGCATCATCGCCCAGGACGGCTCCCGCCACGGCCTCAATACCCGCGGCACCGCCTACTACATCTGGGAAACCGGCTACCTCGCCCTCCTCCGCACCGCCCTCAACGCAGAACCAGTCACCGGCCCACTCATCCGCCGCGACGCCGTCCGCTTCCTCAACCGCCCCGGCATCCTCATCCGCCACTGGTTCCGCATGCTCCTCTGCCTTGGCTCCACCGACACCGACCGCGAAGTCGCCGACCTCCGCGGCGCCACTTCCCGCTCCCGCCGCTACGCCGACTCCGCCACGTGGCTCCCCATCCACATCGCCTTCCTCATCGCTCATCTCCCTCGCTTCCTGACACGTCTCCTCCACCCAGTCCTCTCCCTCTTCGGCAACCGCAAGGGCCGCGCCGCCTCCGCCACCACCACCGGCACCGGCCGCACGCTCACCGCCGAAGACTGCGAACCCTGACATCTCCTCTCCGCCCCCAGCCATGAAATCGCGCATCGCCATCCTCGCCTCCGCCTTCGACCCGCGGCTCAATTACCAGGAAAGCGTCACCGCGCGCACCCTCCACCGCTCAGGCTACGACGTCCGCGTCTTCACCACCACCGCCCCCATCGTCCGCAAGGACATTTCCTATCCGGAAGTCGACGCCGCCAGCGGCATCGCCATCACCCGCACTAGCCGCTTCCTCCGCATCAAGAACACCATCATCCCCCGCGACCCCGACGCCGTCGCCGCCATCCGCGCCTTCAACCCGGACCGCGCCATCCTCTTCGCCCCAGCCAGCGGCATCGGCTACCACTGGATGTCCGCTCTCCCGGCTTCCTGCAAGGTCATGGCCTTCATCAGCGACCTCCCGTGGCACCGCACCTCCAGTCTCATGTGGTGGCTCGTCAAACGCCGCTGGCTCCGCGCCGTCTTCAAACGCGCCGACGCCGTCGCCGCCGTCACCGCAGACACCGAAGCCATGCTCCGCTCCGCCGGCGGCAAGCTCCTCGCAGGCAAACTCCTCATGACCGGCCTCAGCTACGACAACGCCATCTTCGGCGATCAGCCAGCCGCCACCCCTCCCGAAGTCCTCGCCCTCAAAGCCCGCGCCCCGCGCCTCATCGCCATCGTCACCAAATCCGCTCCCGATAAACAGCTAGACGAAGCCGTCACCGCCATCACTTCCGTCCTCGCAGCCAACCCCGACACCGGCTTCATCCTCGCAGGCACCACCGACGACGCCTGCGGCCTCGCCCTCAGAAACCAGATCGCCGCCTCACCCGTCGCCGACCGCTGTCTCGCCCTCCCCGTCCTCGAAGCCCCCGCCATCAAAGGCATCTTCGAAAACGCCTCCTGCGCCCTCTTCTCCCTCGTCTCCATCGGCATCCAGCAGGCCCTCGCCTGCGGCTGCCCTGTCCTCCTCCGCTCCGGCCAGCCCGCCAGCCACATCCTCAAAGAAGGCACTAACTCCTCTCGCTTCGACTCCTTCTCCTCCCTCCCCGCCACTCTCCAGCAGTTCCTCAACCACCCATGGAACCGCCAGACCATCCGCGACAGCATCCTCCCATGGCGCTCGGAAGTCGTCCTCGACCGCCTCATGGCCTTCGCCGATTCCCCTCTCTCCCAGCGCATCGCCGCTGAATCCTCGTCCTCTCCTTCCTGACTAATCCCATGTGCGGCATCGCTGGCTTCCTCTCCTCTTCGCCTAACCCATCCGGCGACCGTCTCGCCGCCGCCGGCAGGCGTCTCCAGCACCGCGGCCCGGACGATTCCGCCTTCCTCGCCGCTTCCCTGACCTCCTTCTCCATCACAAGGGAACCGCCGCAGCTCCCCTCCCACCTCGGCTTCGTCCACCGCCGTCTCTCCATCCTCGACCTCTCCGAACGCGGCCGCCAACCCATGGCAAGCCCCTCCGGCCGCTCCGCCATCTGCTTCAACGGCGAAATCTACAACTACCGCGAACTCCGCGCCGAACTCGAATCCCTCGGCTCAACCTTCCACACCGAATCCGATACCGAGGTCCTCCTCGCCATGCTCGACCGCTTCGGCCGCGCCGCCCTCCCGCGCCTCCGCGGCATGTTCGCCTTCGCCTACCTCAATCTCGATTCCCGCTCGCTCCTCCTCGCCCGCGACCCCTTCGGCATCAAACCACTCTACCTCCTCCGCCACCAATCCCAGCTCGCCTTCGCCTCCGAAACCGGCGCCCTTCTCGACCTCCTCCCGGACGCCCCCACCTCCCTCGACCCCCAGCACGTCTACAACTTCCTCCGCTTCGGCACCGCCGACGACGGCCGCTCCTCTCTCTTCCGCGAAATCTCCCAGCTCCCGCCCGCCCACTCGCTAGAGATCCCCCTCGACAATCCCTCCGCCGGCACCCCCGTTCCCTACTGGTCCGTCCAACTCCACGAACCCCGCCAGATCTCCCTCAAGGAAGCCGCCAGTGGCCTCCGCGAGCGCTTCATCGACAGCGTCCGTCTCCACCTCCGCAGCGATGTCCCCGTCGGGGCCGCCCTCTCCGGCGGCGTCGATTCCTCGGCCATCGTCGCCTCCATGCGCGCCCTCGAACCGAACGCCGACATCCACGCCTTCTGCTACGCCCCCGCAGGCTTCTCCCTCAACGAGGAACGCTGGGCCCGCATCGCCGCCGACAAAGCCGGGGTCCACCTCCACACCGTCGACTTCTCCGCCTCCGAACTCGCCAGCGATCTCGACCAGCTCCTCCTCACTCAGGGCGAACCCTTCGGCAGCACGAGCATCTACGCCCAGTACAGAATCTTCAAAGCCGCCCGCGCCGCCGGCGTCCCCGTCATGCTCGACGGCCAGGGCGGCGACGAAACCCTCGCAGGCTACCCGCTCTACTTCGCCGCCAGACTCGCCGGCATGGCCCGCCGCCACGAATGGTCCCAGCTCCTCAATCTCTGGCGCAAACGCGCCACCAGCGGCGGCGGCCACATGAGCGCATGGTACCAGGCCGCCGGCCACCTCCTCCCGGAATCCCTCGCCAACGCCGGCCGCCGTCTCGTCGGCAAGGAACTCATGCCCGCATGGCTCCAGCAATCCTACTTCAAAGACGCCAGGGTCCGCACCGGCCGCCTCGAATCCCCCCTCGACTCCTCCGGCGTCCGCGGGGTCCTCGCAGAAACCCTCACCCGCACCATCATCCCACAGCTCCTCCACTTCGAAGACCGCAACTCCATGGCGTGGTCCGTCGAAAGCCGCGTCCCCTTCCTCCACGTCGAATTCGTCGAATTCGCCCTCTCCCTCCCAGAACACCTCCTCCTCGGCGACGACGGCACCACCAAACTCGCCTTCCGCGAAGCCATGCGCGGCCTCGTCCCGGACCCCATTCTCGACCGCCGCGACAAAATCGGCTTCCACACACCCCAGAACACCCAGCTCGCAGAAACCACCCCCTGGGTCCGCTCCATCCTCGACTCCATCCCGGAATCCGCCGCCCGCATCATCAACCCAGACGGTCTCCTCCATCTCTGGAACCGCGTCTCCTCAGGCCAGGCCGGCCACGACCACTCCTTCTGGCGCGCCCTCTGCTTCATCCGCTGGCTCCAACTCCACCCAGCCACCTCCCCCTGACCCGCTTTTGCAGTTGGACACCTCCCTCCCCTGAGGCTACTCTCCCCTCCGCCCGCGCCGTCTCAGCCACGTCGTCAACCCATCTATGAACGGCAACGCCATCAACAGCATCGTCGCCACCTTCGCTCTGCTCGCCGCATCGCTCTGGGTCGCCTTCGATATCTTCACCTCCGGCGGCAACGCCGTCGCACGCTCCTACATGTACCTCATGGGAGCCGGCGGCATCTACGGCCTCCTCAACCCGCGCCGCGCCTTCTACGTCCTCCTCTTCCTCACCGCTTACCTCGACTACTTCAAGCGGCTCATGATCTTCGACTCGGCCCTCAGCCGCATGGACCTCTACTTCGTCCTCGGCATCGCCCCCTGCACCCTCGTCGGCATCGCCGTCAGCGTCCTCTACCAGCACTTCATGGGCCGCTCAGAACCCAGACCCGGCCTCCTCCGGCTCATGTTCTTCACCTTCGTCGGCGCAACTACCCTCCTCCTCATCTCCATGACCGGAGCCAATAAGGGCTTCCGCAGCCTCGGCGACTCCGTCAACGCCGCCGTCTACCTCCTCCTCCTCTTCACCGTCCCAGCTCTCTTCCGCACCCCCGGCGAACTCAAAAACCTCCTCAAAGTCTGCATCGTCCTCTACGTCCCAGCCATCATCTACATGCTCGTCCACTTCTTCCGCGGCAGCATCTTCGACTGGGAAATGGATTACGTGAAAAGCGGCCTCACCGGCGAAATCCGCCAGCTCATGGAACGCAAATTCCGCCCCTTCGGCACCATGAACTCCGCCGCCAACGCCTCCACCGTCTTCGGCCTCATCCTCACCCTCATCGTCTCCGCCATCTGGAAATACCGCTCCCTACCCCCCTTCGACCGCCAGTCCAACCCCATCGTCCGCTTCCTCCTCATCGTCCCCATCGGCCTCGCCATGTACGCCACCTTCAGCCGCATGGGCTGGGTCTCCTGCCTCGTCTCCATCGTCGCCGTCTGGTTCTTCAAACGCCGCGCCCTCACCCTCCTCGGCTACGCCCTCGCCCTCACCGCCGCCGTCACCACCGTCCTCGCCTCCCCCTACCTCCTCCGCTACAAAATCCTCAACAAAATCAGCGAAGACCTCATCGACAATCAGGGCTCCGACGAATGGACCCAGACCGCCAACATCTCCACCCTCAACGACCGTCTCGAAGGCTTCAACGCCCTCGTCACCAATCCCAAAGTCTGGACCCCCCTCGGCCTCCGCTTCAGCCCCTACAACGAACAATCCGTCATCTCCCAGGTCCGCTCCCACGACCTCTTCACCGACACGCTCCTCCGCTACGGCTACATCCC
This sequence comes from Verrucomicrobiaceae bacterium, assembly GCA_027483175.1. Lineage (GTDB taxonomy): Bacteria > Verrucomicrobiota > Verrucomicrobiia > Verrucomicrobiales > V1-33 > V1-33. The sequence continues at coordinate 19,556 of JAIXVE010000300.1, forward strand.
CATCCTCCTCGGCCTCGTCTTCGGCGGCATCCTCCTCGCTCGTCTCCACCGCTTCATCTTCGACCAACCCCCAGGCCTCTCCCGCGACATGGCCGCCACCTGCCTCGCCGCAGCCCTGACCATCACCGCAGGCGGTCTCGTCAACGGCGCTCAGCTCTCCACCTACCCAGTCAATTTCTTCATCTGGTTCATGTTCAGCATCGTCGCCTCCCTCATGATGCACGCCAAAGAACAGGAAGCCCTCGCACCTCTCCCGGAAAAAGACGCCCCGCCAGAACCCTCATGGCGCGATATCCAGAAAATCGCCGGCCGCAGACCCCAGCAATCCCTCCCGGCCCCCGCACGCGTCTGATCCCCTCCCGCGGCCCCTCCCCTCATGGCCCCGCCCCTCCACCGCGCCGCCAAAGCCCTCCTCCGCTCCCTCGTCGCCATCGCAGGTGCCAAGGTTACCGACCAACGCACCGGCCTCCCCGCCGGTAAAGCCCTCTTCATCCCATGGCGCGGCAAACTCCTCGTCATCGGCCTCGAAAATGCCCGCGTCTCCCCAGCCTTCCTCCCCCAGCCACACCTCACCTACTGGCACCAGGACCTCGGCTTCTCCTCACACCCAGAGCCGGACTTCCCCCATGAACCACCGGCTCACCGCCATCCTGACACACCTCCCAGCCCCTGAATCCGACCGCCTCGCCGCCTCATGGCAGGCCTCCTGCCCGGACTCAGACATCCTCCTCGTCTACGGCGGTGCCCCATCCGAATTCAACGCCCTCAAATCCTCCCCGAAAATCTTCGTCAACGACCCCCGCCTCCGCACCCGCGACCATCAGCGCGAACGCCAATCCTACCAAGGGGTCTTCCACGCCATCAGCGCCTTCATCGCCCCCTCCCCGCACTACCAGTTCATCCACTTCACCGAATTCGACTGCGTCCCCCTCACAGACAATCTCCCCCTCTGGCTCGCCAACCGCCTCGAATCCGAAAACGCCGACGTCCTCGGCTGCCGCCTCTCCCGCATCGACGGCACCAACCACCCCCACTTCCTCTACCACGCCGCCGACCCTGCCTTCCTCTCCCTCATCCACGCCAATTCCTCTCGCTCCAACCCCTCCGTCGTCCTCTCCATGCTCGGCTGCATCTCCTTCTGGAAACGCCACGCCTTCGACGCCGTCGCCAGAATCCCCGACGCCTCCCCCTTCTACCTTGAACTCGTCATCCCCACCCTCGCCCACCACCTCGGCTTCCGCGTCCGCAACCTCACTGACCAATCCCCCTTCGTCCAACCCTCAGGCCCTCTCAAAGACCTCGCCGCCCTCCACCAAGCCGGCGCCGTCATGGCCCACCCAGTCAAGGATCCCTCCCTCCACCTCCCATAAACATCTGCCAAAAACCCGGACCTCCACCACCACACAACACCTTTCCTCATTCCTCCCCCTTTTTTAGTCTCCGGTTCATGACGGGAAACTCATGAACTCCCGTTTACTCCGCCCTCCGCACCTTCCCTTCCCCCCGTGTTTCCCCCCGCCACCACCGCCCCAGCCTTCAACATCTTCAACGCGGAAACCATCTCCGGCGTCCTCTCCGCCGCCACCTCCGCCCATCACCCCATCTACCTCCAGACGTCCGCCTCCACCGTCCGCACCTTCTCCCCACCAGCCCTCGCAGGCATCGTCAACGCCCTCCTCCCTCCCCCCCTCCGCCCTCTCGTCCGTCTCCACCTCGACCACTGCTCGGACCCAGACCTCATCCGCGCCTGCCTCGACGCCGGCTGGCACAGCGTCATGATCGACGCCAGCGCCGACCCCCTCCCACTCAATATCCGCCGCACCAGCGAAATCGTCGCCCTCGCCAAACCCTACCACGCCCTCGTCGAAGGCGAAATCGGCATCGTCGGCGGCGAAGAAGACGGCTTCGAATCCTACGGCGCACCAGACGCCATCCCCCAACTCCACGACGTCCTCCGCTTCATCGACGACTCCGGCGCTGACCTCGTCGCCGTCGGCGCAGGCACCCGCCACGGCCACTACTCCGACCACCCCTGCTCCCTCCACCACCACATCCTCGAAGCCGTCCACCTCGCCCGCCCAGCCACACCCCTCGTCCTCCACGGCGGCACCGGCATCCCCCCCAACGACGTCGCCAGAGCCGTCCGCTCCGGCGGCATCCGCAAACTCAACATCTCCACAGCCATCAAAGACGCATGGCTCGCCTCCCAGCAGGCCCACCTCGCTTCCCCTCACCCTCACCGTATCATCGACGGCATCCAGAATTCCATTGCAGCGGTCCGTGAATCCGCATTAACCGTAATTCACTTTTTGTCGTCCATCCAGTAATGATCCTCGTCCTGAACCTCGGGCTCAAAAGCATGCGCGCCATCGTCTTCGACGACCTCGGCCGCCGCCGCCTCACCGCCTCCCGCCCGGTTCACACGTTCCTCGACGGCGACCGCATCGAACAGGACCCCGCAGAATGGCGCCGCCTCACCCTCGAGGTCCTCGCAGAAGCCACCGCCACCCCCGCCATCCGCGACGCCCTCACGGCCATCACCATCACCACCTCCGCCTGCAATCTCGTCTGCACCGCCCCAGACGGTTCCGCCCTCGGCCGCGCCATGCTCGTCTCCGACACCCGCGCCGCCTCAGAAGCCTCCGAACTCGCCGCCAACCCTCTCTTCACCAGCCACGCCGCCGCCTCCGGCAACCTCCGCGCCGAACCTTCCATGACGCTCCCGCGTCTCCTCTGGCTCCGCAACCACGACCCCGCTCGCTGGAACCAGAGCCGCTTCTTCCTCAGCAGCAACGCATGGCTCATCGCCCAACTCACCGGCGTCACCGTCACCGACCCACTCAACGCCGAAAAATCCGGCTTCCACACCCCTTCCAACGCCTATCCCGCTGACCTCCTCGACCACCTCGGCATCCCCACCGAAAAACTCGCCCCAGTCGCCCCCATCCTCTCCTCCGTCGGCCCGCTCCTCCCCGACATCGCCGCCGCCGCAGGCCTCGCCAACCGCAGCATCCCCGTCATCCTCACCACCTACGACGCCATCTGCGGGGTCTTCGGCACCGCCGCAGGCGAAAAAGGCATCGCCTGCGATGTCTCCGGCACCGTCACTTCCCTCCGCACCCTCTCCTCCTCACCCCCCACCGGCCCTCTCCACGGGCTCTTCTCCCAACACATCCCCTCCACCAGCCTCCACATCGTCGGCGGCTCCAATAACCTCGGCGGCGGTCTCATCGAATGGGTCCGCCAGTGCTTCTACGACAGCAACCCGGACGCCTACGACGCCATCGAATCCGACGCCTCCCTCGCAGGCCCCGGAGCCGATGGGCTCGTCTTCCTCCCCTATTTGCTAGGCGAACGCGCCCCCCTCTGGGACCCCTCCGCTCGCGGAGTCTTCTTCGGCATCGAACGCCGCCACGGCCGTCGCGAAATGGTTCGCGCCGTCATGGAAAGCGCCGCCTGCGCCATGGCATGGCTCCGCGATGCCCTCGAATCCCTCACCGGCCCCATCCACAAAATCCGCGCCACCGGCGGTCTCGCTAGACTCCGCCTCGTCTCCCAGCTCAAAGCCGATATCCTCGGCGTCCCCGTCGAAATCACCGACGAATTCGAAAGCACCGCCCTCGGCGCTTCCCTCCTCTGCCGCCTCGCCACCGGTTCCCTCTACTCTCTCGCCGACGCCTCCCACTGCATCTCCATCCGCGAAACCCTCGAGCCTAACCGCTCCCTCTCTCCCTTCTACCGCGAACTCCTCGCCTTCCACCGCGACCTCTACTCCGCCTGCCGCCCGCTCTTCTCTCGCCGCGCCTCCCTCCTCCCTCTCCTCCACGCCTCCCAGCCCGTCACCGTCGGCAACCTGTGAACCAGCTCCCGGACCCGTGGTCATTCGCCTTCGCTAGCCCCACCCGCATCGTCTTCGCCGACGGCGCCCTCTCCCGCGCCGGCACCGCCATCCCCTTCGACGGCCCGCTCCTCATCGTCACCGGAAAATCCAGCGCCCTCCGCTCCGGTCACCTCGATCGTCTCCTCGCCGCCCTCCATCCCCGCCAAACCGCCGTCTTCTCCGGCATCTCCCCTAACCCACGCGTCCACGAGGTCCTCCTCGCCGCAGAACTCGGCCGCACCATCAACGCCTCCGCCGTCATCGGCCTCGGCGGCGGCTCCGCCCTCGACGCCGCCAAAGCCACCGCCGCCGCCCTCGCTGGAGCCAATCTCTCCCACCTCCTCCTAACCGACTCCCCCGCCCCCGCCTCAACCCTCCCCATCATCGCCATCCCCACCACCGCAGGCACCGGCAGCGAAACCTCCCAGGCCGCCATCCTCACCGACGAATCCGCCGCCCTCAAACAAGGGCTCCGCGGCCCCGCCCTCACCCCACACACCGCCATCGTCGACCCGGAACTCACCGCGTCCCTCCCTGACAACATCGCCGCCGAAACCGGCTTCGACGTCTTCACCCATGCCCTCGAAACATGGGTCTCCTCCCGTTCCTCCGCCCTCACCGCCTTCTACTCGGAATTCGCCATCCGCACAGTCCTCTCACAACTCCCCCTCCTCCTCAACGACCGCGCCAACCCCGCCCCCCGCCGCGCCATGTCCCTCGCCAGTCTCCTCATGGGCTGGAACCTCGCCAACGCCTCCACCTGTCTCCCCCACCGGCTCCAGTACCCCGTCGGCCAGCGCACCGATTCCTCACACCCCGGCGGCCTCGCCGCCCTCTACCCCGCGTGGATGCGCCGCGCCGCCCCCCTCGCCCCGGCCCCATTCTCCGCCATCGCCTCCCTCCTCGGCGCTGCCTCACACCTCGAAGCCCCCGACGCCGTCTCCTCATGGATGCACTCCCTCGGCCTCTCCCGCCATCTCCGCCAGTTCGGCCTCTCTCCTAACGACATTCCCGACCTCACCGCCGCCGTCCGCGGCAACCTCGCCACCGACCCCTGCGACCACTCCCCGGCCGCCCTCGCCGCCCTCTACTCGGATTCCCTCTAACCTATCCTCACCATGCCAGCTCCTCTCCAGGCCGTCGTCCTCGCCGCAGGCATCGGCAACCGCATCGCCTCCGCCTCCAACGGGCGCCCCAAATCCTATCTCCCCCTCGCCGGAGAAACCCTCCTCTCCCGCAACCTCAGGCTCCTCAGATCCATCGGAGTCTCTAACATCATCATCGTCACCGGCCACCAGCACGACCGCTTCGCCGCCGACTTCTCCGCCCCGGACACCCAGCTCGTCTTCAACCCCTTCTTCCAATCCTCCAACGTCCTCGTCTCCTTCTGGTGCGCCCTCCCCCACCTCTCCCACGACTTCATCTACCTCCACGCCGACACCGTCTTCGACCCCGCCATCCTCACCAATCTCGCCGCCGCTCCCCCCGCCACCGCCCTCCTCGCCGCCGACCGCAAACCCTGCGCCGAAGAGGAAATGAAATACACCCTCAAACCCGACGGCACCGTCGCCCTCCTCAATAAAACCATGCCGCCCGCCGAAAGCCGCGGCGAATTCCTCGGCCTCGCACGCTTCTCCGCCGCCGCCCTCCCCATCCTCCGCGCCGGCGTCCACCGCGTCCTCGCCCGCGGCGAATTCCATTCCTTCTTCGAAGCCGCCCTCCAGGAAATGATCGACCTCGGCGACCTCCAGCCCGCCATCATGGACACCGGCAACCTCCCATGGCGCGAAATCGACTTCCCCGAAGACTACGAAGCCGCCCGCGCCCTCTTCCCGGACCCTTCCTGATTTCCCATGCCCGCCGCCCCTCCGCACGCCGTCCCCGCCGCGCGCCCTCCCCTAACCTACGCCGACTGCTGGAACTGCCGAGGCCGCAATAGCTTCTGGCTCACCCTCCACCTCGGCTACCGTCTCGGAGCCCTCCTCGCCCTCCTCGCCTATCGCACCGGCTGCTCCCCTGGCCTCGTCACCCTCCTCTCCTTCCTCACCAACGCCGCCGGCGTCCTCGCCGTCGCCCTCCTCGACTGGTCACCCCAGGCCGAAGGCCTCCTCCTCTTCCTCTCCCTCCAGCTCGCCTACGGCCTCGACTGCGCCGACGGCGTCCTCGCCCGCGTCACCCACCGCACCAGCACCACCGGCTTCTTCCTCGACAAAACCGCCGACCTCGCCAGCGCCCTCCTCATCCCCGGCATCCTCGGCTTCGCCGCCGCCTCCTCACAACCCGCCCCTCTCCCCCAAAACCTCCTCCCCCTCCTCCTCTGGTGGTCCATCGCCCCCAGAATCCTCCTCACCTCCCTCATCTGGATCAAAGACAGTCTCTCCGCCGCCCACCCACGCCCCACCCCAACACCCGCCCCACCCTCCTCCTCACAAAAACTCCGCAAAGCCGCCGGCAACCTCATCGACGACATCACCTTCCGCTCCGCCCTCGCCCTCTCATGGGCCACCTCCTCCTACTGGCCCTTCGTCCTCACCTTCCACTCCCTCTGCTTCCTCTTCGCCCTCTCCTACGCCACCAAAACCATCCGCCACCTCCGCTCCAGGCCGGAGGCCTGACAGAAATTTGAGTATAGCGCGAGCCACCGGACCACTACACCGAACACCGCCACTCCTTGCTCCCCAGGCCGACGGCCTGACGGAAATTAGCCGGTGCCGTCAGCCACCGGTCTAACATCATAATAGATCACCGCCCCGGCAGGGGCGGCACACCCTTCCCGCTAGCCCTCTCCGAAAAAGCCCCGGGCACACAAGGCTCCGTACCCACCCCTCTCCCAACGAGCATGCCCACCAGCCCATTCGTGCCCATTCGTGAAATCCGTGGTTCCCAACCCCTCTCCCAACACGCCCCCTTTTACTATTCACTATTTCCAATTTTCAATTTCCACCCCCCCTTCCTGCGCGCCAACGGCGCAACTCCATACCAGCCTGGGGCATCGCCCCAGGTCTAACATACAAATATGATACCGCCCCGGCAGGGGCGCCCACCCACCACATACCCCCCCGGCCACGCGAGACCCCGTACCCACCCCTCTCCCCACACACCCCCGTCCCGTAGGGACGACCGGTCAATAACCGGGGTGTGCCGCGAGCCCCTCGCGGTACCCCCGGTACCCATCAAAAACGACCCCAACCCCGTACGGGGTTGCCCCTCTCACCACACGCATCCTCACACCCGCACCGCGCTCCCTTCCCACGCGCCAACGGCGCAACTCCATACCAGCCTGGGGCATCGCCCCAGGTCTAACATGCAAATA
>JAIXVE010000308.1 GCA_027483175.1 Verrucomicrobiaceae bacterium
GGTGAGATACTTCAGAAAGAAGTAGGACATGTGGAGCCGGATCTCCCCCCGCCTTTCTTCGTAGCGCTGGCGGGAAAACAAATCAGGCGGTTCGGAGGCAGGTTTCACGGGATTGGCGGATGGGGACGGCGGTCCCCCCAGGACTTAACTCATCGCCAGGCCATTACTCAATTTCCAAATTACCCAACTTGGGTAGTCCCGTGCCGTTCCCGATAAACCAGCAGGCGGCAGACGCGGCTGCGGTCCTGATCGCCACGCCAGTGCTAAAATGCCGCGATGCGTTCGATGACCCAGGGTGCCGCGTGCGGCAATCGGACAGACCTCTTCGCAGTGACCCAAAGCTGTCATCGCCCGGACCTCCTCGGGCGCGGCAATCGAGAGACCTCTTCACGGGACCCCCGGAGGTCCGGCTACCTGTGCGACCTTTCGGCGTTCACCCCGCAATCGGACAGGCCTCTTCGCCGTGGTTCGAGACCGCTTCGAGAGGTCTGAGACCGCTTCGAGAGGACTGGCCATCTATTCCGACTCGGGTCAAACTGCACCACCTCAGATGGCAAAGTGACCACCGGGTCCCGGCGTTCATGCGCCCACCCGATCCCGGCTAATCCCGACCCCGCGTCACCCCTCCCGCCACCTCACTGCTTCCGCTGCTGATCGCGGAACGCACTCCCGCCGCCGCCACCCGTCCGCGGCCCCTTGCCCTTCTTGGCCGCTTCCTGCTGCTGCCGTGCTGCCATCGCCATTTCCATGAACGACGCCCGCGGTGCCTGCTTCACCAGCTCAGGTTCCGGCTGGCGCTTCATCAGCCACGTCTGGAAAATCGAAATCACGTTCTGCACCGTCCAGTAGAGCGCCAGCGCACTCGCAAAGTTATAGCAGAAGAACATGAACATGAACGGCATGAACTTGAACAGCTTCTGCTGCATCTGCATCTGCGCGTTGTCCGTCATCGTCGGCGTCGGAGCCACCTTCATCTGAATGTACATCGACACCGTCATCAGGATCGGCAGCGGATTCACCGGAATCCCGCCAGCCACCGGAATCGTGAAGATCGTGTCCGGCATCGAGAGATCCTTCACCCACAGGAACGAGTGCCCGCGCATCTCCACCGCACTCTTCATCATGTTATAGTAGCCAAGGAAGATCGGAAACTGAAACACCAGCGGCAGACACCCACCCACCGGATTCACCCGGTAATCCCGGTACAGCTTCATCACCTCCATGTTCATCCGCTGCGGGTCATCCTTGTACTTCTCGCGGATCTCCGTCATCTGCGGCGCCAGCTTGCTCATCCGCTTCATCGCCCGCGTCGCCTTGATGTGCAGCGGCCAGATCACAATCCGCACGCACAGCGTCAGCAGCATGATCGCAATCCCATAATTGTGAATCCACCGGTGGAACGTGTTCAGCGCCCCCAGAAACAACCGGCTCAGCACCCGGAACCACCCGTAATGCATCACCTGATTCCGGTCCCCGCCCAGCCGGTTCAGCACCGTCCCCGACCGAGGCCCCGCATACACCTCGCCACTCCACACAAATGTCTCGTTAGGCTGGGTGAACCCCACCGTCCCGATCCCCAGCGCTGCTCCCACGCCCCACGCTTCCACCCGCTTCCGGCCCGGATCATCAAACGCCACCTTGTGCCGCGTCGACCACAATGTCGTCTCCCCGGCCTTCACCTCGGACGGACTCATCAGCACCGCATAATACTGATTGTGCACCCCGCCGAACGTCACCTTCTCCAGCCGGTTCGGAATCACTTCCCGCTCCGGCCGCCGCTCCGACAACCCGAAAAACGTCGCCCGCTCGAACTGCGTCCCGTCCTGTTCCTCCGCATTGTCGTCCGCATACCACGTCGCCGCAGGCATGATCCAGTCGTTGTCATGCAGCTTCCCTAACATCCCGGAAAACACCGCGTACGGCACCGGCGTCTTCGCACCACCGCCCACGTTCGTCAGCGTCACCTTCAGATTCCACAGATAACCCCATCCCTCCAGCGCCGGTCCCTTGTCCGACAGCACCCACTCCTTCGTGATCCTAACACCGTCCCGCTCGCCCGTGAACGTCACCGCACGGTCGCTCTTCGCCTGCACCGTGTACACCAGATCCTCAAACTTCCCGGGCTCATTCCCCAAGGCCCCGATCACCGCCGGCGATTCATGATCGTTCAGCACCTGCTCGGTCTCCCCCGCGTACGGCCCCTTCAGAATCCGCACCTGCTTGATCCCGCCGCCCAGACTCGAAAACGTGTACACTGCCGCCTCGCCCGCCACTTCAAACGTCTCCGCCGCCACCGCGGCCGGACCCGGCGTCGGCACCACCGGCTTCACCGCCGCCTCTCCTGCCCCCGGCGTCCCCGCCACCACCGTCGGCACTTCCTTCTTCTCCACCGGCTTCACCGGCGGCTTCTGCGTGAACAACGTGTAGCTCAGCCCAAGGCTGCACAGGATCACCACGATCCACTCAGTGCGATTCAATTTCATAAATGAGGAAAAGAAAAAATTGGCGCGGTCAATCCCTGCGGCGCGGCGGGAGGTCCGGAACCGGGTCATATCCGCACCCGCCCCAAGGATGGCAACGGCAGATGCGCCGAATTCCCAGCCACAATCCCCGCACCACGCCGTGCTTCTCAACCGCTTCCAGGCAATACTGCGAACACGTCGGCTCGTACCGGCATCCCCCGGCAGGCCCCGCCAGCCGATGCAGCCCCGGCGACAAAAACCGCTGATAAAACCGGATCAGCCCGCGAATCACCGACTTCATGGCGTCGCCTCCGGTGGCAGCAACCCAGCCCGCCGCATCGTCCGCACCCAGTCCCCCTCCAATTCCGCCGCGCTCACCGTCGCCGCCACCGGCCGCGGAATCGTCACCACCAGAAAATTCCCGCGCAGCAATGGCAGCCAGCGCGCCAGCACCATCTGCAAACGCCGCCGCGTCCGGTTCCGCACCACCGCATTCCCCACCTTCCGCGTCACCGCAAACCCCGCACGACTCGGACCCTCCGCCATCGCCAGCAACCCGATCGTCACCAGCTTCCCCCGGCACGTCCGTCCCTTCGCACGCACCAAACCAAACTCCCCCGTGCGGCGGATGCGCTGCGGCCTCGGAAGCGCCATGGACAAAAGAAAGCGCGCGCCGTGCCGGAACACGCCGCGCGCCGAATTGAATCTCAGACCCGGACCTCAGCCGCCCTCAGGCAACTTCCATCCAAGTCTCACCTCCGTCAGGATTGCGTGTGACGCGCGAAGTGAATCTCGGCACCCTTCGGCAACAGGCGCTTGCGGCCCTTCTGACGGCGACGGGCCAGCGTCATCCGGCCACCTTTGGAAGCCATGCGGGCGCGGAATCCATGCTGCTGCTTGCGGGTCCGCTTGGAGGGCTGATAAGTGCGTTTCGACATATGCGTGAAAGAAATTAACTCGCCGGAACCCGCCACGGCAGGCGACCAGTTCCAGTAAAAGGGCCGCGATCCTACCTTCCTCCTCCAGCTTGTCAACGGACAATCCACACTCTCCCGCCCCAAAACCAAAAGAGGCCGCAGCCCACGCCTCATCAGCGCGTCCCGCGGCCCCCCATTCAAACACTCAACTCAGGCCGGCTTCTGCTCGTCCCCGCCCATGCTCGACAGCAGCGACGGCAACAGCGCCGCCAGACCTTCCGATGCATCCGCCCCAGCCTCGACCTGCCCCGACGGCGTCAGCTTGTCGATGATCTTCGGCAGATACGTCGCCAGAAACCCGGACGCCTTCGCCGGATCAATCCCCAGCTGCGACGCCAAAGCCGAAATCTGCTCCGA
>JAIXVE010000197.1 GCA_027483175.1 Verrucomicrobiaceae bacterium
CCCCTCACCCCCGCGTTCTGAAGGAACGCCCCATACCCACCCAGAGCAACGCTCTGGGCAGCCTTCACCCCAGAAACCACCTCGTCCATCCCGTCCATCCCGTCCATCCGGTTCATCCGGTCCATCCCGTCCATCCCGTCCATTCGGTTCATTCGGTCCATCCCGTCCATCCCGTCCATCCCGTCCATCCGGTCCATCCGGTTAATACGGTCAATACGGTCCATTCCCGTCCATTCGCGGCCCCAAATCCCACCACCCACTAACACACCCACACCCACCCCAGTTCAACCACCTCACGCCTTCCCCGTCCCCCGATCCTCTCCGCCCCTCCCCCCACCTCGTGTCCCAACGGGACACCGTATACCAGCCCAGAGCAACGCTCTGGGTACCCCAACACCTCTCACCCCCGCGTTCTGAAGGAACGCCCCATACCAACCCAGAGCATCGCTCTGGGCGGCACCCTCACAAGAAACCATTCGGTCAATAAGGTCAATAAGGTCCATCCAGTCCATTCGTGCCCATTCGTGGTCCCAAATCCCACCGCCCACCTCACCCTGCCACTCCGGTTGTTCCGGATATGACGAACCCCATTCAATCATACCCATTGAAATTCAGGCACTTACAAGTCCAATAGATCCGCAGGCACACCCCGGTTGCAATTGGATATTCCACCAGTTATGGTGAAATATTAACCTGTTCGGCGTTTTGACTCACCGCATCTTTCATCTCATCGTAATGGCTATCGCCATGAGCACTGTCATCACCGGCTGTAGTTCGTCGCCCAAACCGTCGGTGTCGTTTGTTGGCATCAACCAGGTCACCATCCCCTACCGAGACACGAGCGGAGTGTTTAGGTTCGAGGAGCACCCCCACATCATGGCTTCCATCAACGGCGTCACCGGCATGTTCATTATCGACACCGGTGCGACTGTTCCCATTCTCACCAAGATGGGCGCACGCAAGTGCGGGATTGAGGTTTCGTCAAACAGGGGCACTAAGTTGGAGACGTGGGACGGTCGAGGCCACGCAGAAGTCATCAGCAACGTCACAGTCCGGCTGACGCCTCAGGTTGCCGTCACATGGAAGCGCGCCGTGCTGCATCCCGGCGACGCCGAGTTTTTCGGCATCATTGATTACGCGTCACTAAAGGCGGCACGCGCGCTGATAGACATGGAACGCAAAACGATTACACTGAGACGATGACACCGAACAAAGCGCGGCTAGTCAACCGCCGTGGCTTTTTTCGCTTTTCCATGCTTCACTCACACTTCAACCTCAACCCTGCTTCCAACGCTCTCCGCCGCCCCAGCGGTGCCAGCGCTTTACGTTCACCCAACTCCAACGCGCAACCCGATGGCAAAGAATAACGCTGAACACTATCTCGAATACCTGACGGCGACATTTGGCGAGGAGAGTCGCATTCTCCGTGAGGATGGAGTTGATGGAGGTCCGCCCATTTCCATGTTTGTCTATGAGGGCGCACCGGAGCCGGGAATGATTACCGGCGTTACTTTCGGTCTCAGCTTGGTTGCCAACCCGGTTTGGACGCAGAGCAGGCCAGAGATGCTTATCTCAATGGAGTCCGGCAGCTTGGATTGGCCGTCAGTGGCCGCCAACCTTACTGCTTACTTCTCACGCAAGAAGCGGTTCAGCTATGGGGACGTGTTTACCGTGGATGGCCCTTTGACCGAGGATACCGAGATGGACGCGTTGTTGATATTCGCTCAGTCACTCCTTGAGCCTGAGCATGCGAGCGTCGAATTGCGCGATTACCGTGTTCATTTGAGCCAGTTCTATCCCTTCTACCGCAGCGAGATTGAGCTTTACGAGCGTATCGGTCTCCAAGCATTCTGGAACCACCCTGATTTCGGTATGTATGATCCCAAGAGACCTCGTATTCAGTAGAGCCACGTGTCCACGTCCACGTCCACCCAAGCGCGAACAAGGCGCCTAAGCCTTGCCTGAAGATGCCAGCCTTTACTAAATCCAAGAAGCCGAACAGAACAGATACAGGCTCCGACTCAAAGGCTATCTGTCACATCATCTCCGCTTCCCGTTCGCCGTCGCCTGATCCGAAACATACACCCTACTTCCATGCCGCCACTCTTTAGCCGACTCAAGTTTGCTTGGGACTACTGGCTTCGTGGTCGCCATCGGTTGCCTCCAGTAGAGCTGCCTTCCGATTTCGATTACCCTGCTCCGGACGAATTCTTGATGACCGTCGTTGCTGACATGTTCACGGCCCACGGTGCACACGCTTATCGTTCGGGCGCTTGGATCGTCGTTGATGGAGGACGGCTTTTTGTTCGGGCGGCACATTTCGATCATCGGCAGCACCCGGACAGTCTCGTTCTACAGTCCGACTTTGTTTGCCTTACACCATCTGGTCAGCACATCGTCGAATCGTTCGCCGGCATAGGCAGTGATCAGAGGTCGGCACTCATCGACGCCTGCAAGAGCTTTCAGGACTCGACGTTCCACGTTTTGCTTGTCACATGTCTCGACCACTCTTGCGACCATGTGGATCGCGAGAGTTGGACCATTGGAGGCACCGTCCGAGCACTCACATTTGGCTGGCTGCGGACACGAGGACAGCTTCCACTCGATCGTTGGCCGCCTGTTTTTGCAGCCATCCAGTCGCAGGTCGAGTCGATTCAGCTTCCAACTGGCCTTCATTGGGTTCGCTATTTCTACGCTCACATTCCAGGCGACAGCCCGACGATTGAGGTGCTCGTAGATAACGAGCCCCATCCGGCACTCGAATCGGCTGCATCGAGTTTCCCTTGGCCCACATCGGATGCCTTCTACTCAGCACGATTATTCTTCACCATCCAGGATGCACCCAGTTAACCACCATGCTGGTTTGACGGCACTTCCCTTGCCCCTCGCGCAACCTGTTGGCGGTCTCACTCCCACGGGTCGGCTGCACCGAGCGTGACTCCCGCACCAGTCACTCAGGAAGCCACCCCCGCGCCAGCATCCCCCCAGCGTCGACGAGCGCTAGCGAGTTAGCGGAACCAGTCCATCCAGTCCATCCAGTCCATTCGTGCCCATTCGTGGCCCCAAATCCCACCGCCCCCTACCCCCCTCCCAGCCGCCCTGGTTCCATCATCTCACCTCGTCCTCCGAGCCCCGTCCCTGATCCACTCCGCACCTCCCTCCACCCCTTGTACCGACGGGACACCGCATCTCACTCCATAGCAACGCTCTGAGCGGCCTTCACCCCCGCCACGCGCTCCGGACCACGCCGCTCGCCCCCGCCGCCCCATCACCCGTCCGTCCCCTCCGCTCCGGCCACCTCAACAATCACGAAACCCCATCGCCCCCCCTCCCAGTCCGGTTGGTCCGGATATGACGGACCCCGTTCAATCATATCCATTGAAATTCCCGCACTTGCAACTCCCAGAGACCCGCAGGCACGCCCCGGTTGCAATTGGATATTCCACCAGTTATCGTGAAATATGCTCCCGTTAGTCGACAACTAAAACCAACGCAATGCATCTACAAAATCCTTTGATTCTTGACCACGTGCGCTTGACCAAGTTCTCCGCTGTTGGGGATGGTATGCACATCGAGCTCGCCAGTCCCAGTAGCGCTGATCCGTTGCTCACCTTCCGTGAGGACGAGCAACTGGGTTTGCAGGCAGTCATTCACTTGGCAGACCAGGACATGGTCTTTCCGTTGGCGGAATTGAAACGCGCTCTCGTAATGGCAGAGCTTGAGGTTCACAAAGAATCATTCTTTGATCAGCAAGAACCCAACGACTAACAATCCGGCTCATCCAACGGCGGACCACGTCCTTGTTGGATTTCGGGCTTCCATTCCCGCCGTGGATGGCCTATTCGTTGTGCCACAAATGCCTCTGCTCCGATGGACTGCCTCAGTTCTCGTGGCTTGCCTCCCAAGATGTGACCAGTCGCGAACCGTTGAGCACCCTCAGCACACCCCATCAATGGAACCGCTCCCAGAATTCAAGTATCACCCTGACCCGGTCAAGACGGGAGCAATCGGCAAGAGTGAAGCGGTGTGCCAATGCTGCGGTCGGGCGCGCGGCTATATCTACACGCGGACCATCTACGCCGAGGACGAGATTGAGCATATTTGCCCGTGGTGTATTGCATCCGGTGATGCAGCTGAGAAGTTTAATGGAGATTTTGTCGATGCGCACCCGCTGGCGCAGGCTGGATTGTCGGAGGAGATCATCAAAGAAGTAAGCCGGCGGACTCCGGCGTATGAGAGTTGGCAGCAGGAATCGTGGCTGGCCTGTTGCGACGATGCGTGCGAGTTCCACGGAGACGCCACGAAGAACGAACTTCTTGCTCTGATTCAGGATGAGCTGGTTAGCCTTGCCAAGGAGGTCGGCTTCACCTTCGAGGTGCTTTCGGATGTGATCACCCACTACGAGCCGAAGGGGAGTCCAGCGTTATACAAATTCGTTTGTCGCGACTTCGGCAAGGTCAAATACCACTGCGACTTCCACTGAAATCCAAGAGACACATCAAGCCGTCACTCCTAACAAACGACCCGCCTTCAGTTCTAGCCGTCATGACCTCTACAATTTCAACCCCGTGTTCCACCCTCGCCCCCGGTCAGACGCAGGAGGCCTCGACGCTCGCCTAATCCCCGAGTTCACCGATGACGACAATCACCTCTCGACGTATTCGGACAGTCGCTGGGACGCTGCTTATCCTCGTGCCGATTGTCTGCCTCGGCTTCGTGGCCATGTTCGGTTGGGGATGGACCGACAGCACGACTTGGGGAGCTTGGTCCAAGGGGCCTCAGACTCAGTCCGAACATCTTCACCGCTTCTTCTCGTTCATGGTCCGTTTCTACTGGCCGCAGATTCTTGCGACTGTTGCGGCAATCGCTGCAGGCATATTCGTCCTACCACGAAATAAGCCAGCCGCCTAACCCCGAGGGCACCGGGCGGCGTTCGACAACACTGGCTACTCATCGATCTTGCTCGTTCCTTCTCGTTCGGGCCGGTCACCGTAGTGCAGCCGGATCCGGGGCCCCCTCCACCAGCACCCGCCACCGGTGCACCGTCACCGCAGACAGAAACCACCCGTTCTCACCCGCCCGCCCATCCAGCGTCACCACTCTCCCCAGCCCGGGATCCGCCTGAATCCACCGGCCCTCGCCTGCATACGCCAGAATGTGCACCCCACTCGCCGTCACCGCCAGATCCCCCGGCCGCA
>JAIXVE010000105.1 GCA_027483175.1 Verrucomicrobiaceae bacterium
GCGGCGACGGAGGGGTCGGTGCGGGCGAGGACGTCGGGGTCGCAGGTTTTGCCGAGGAAGACGGCGGCATCGAGGTCGGCGACGTCGGATTTTCCGGCGGCTTTGCCGTAGAGGTAGGCGTCGTTGGCGCCGAAGCCTGCGCCGAGTTCGAGTTTGGTGATTTTGAGGCCCTGGAAGTCGAGTTCGCCGTCGATGCCGAAGCGTCCGGCGAGGCCGACGGGGTCGCCGGAGGAATCGAGGGAGACCTTGAGGGCGGCTTCGAGGGTGGTGGGGGTGCCGCTGAGGGTGGTGGTGGTGGCGGCGGTGATGGTGACATCGGCGGCGGCTCCGCCGGCGAGACGGCAGGCAGCGCCGGGGGTATCGGAGTGGAGGTCGCGGATGAGGAGGGATGCGTCGAACTTGGTTTCGTCCGGGACCTTCATGAGGAGCTTGGCGTCGATGCGGAGCTCGCTGAGGGAGTCGCCGTTGATGCGGGCGTAGCCGGTGATCTTGGCGGTTTGGATAGGGTTGTCGAGACCGCCACCGAGGACCCCGTTGGCATTGGCGAAGATTTCAGCGCCGAGCGCGCCGGTGGCGTCGGCGGCGGCGCGGTTGATGGCGGAGAGGAGGGAATCGGTGGCGTCGCGGAGGGCGTCGTGGAGGGGAGTGAGGTGGATGCGGAGGATCTGCTGGAGTTCGGCGGCTTCGTCGCGGCCGAGGAACTGATCGATGAGGGCGCTGGCGAAAGCGGCTTTGAAGGCGGCTTCGCCGGAGGGGCCGGGGAAGGCGGCGGGGATGTTAGGGCCGTGGATTTCGTGAAGGACGGCGAGGGCCTGCTGGACGGCGGATTCCCATTCTGCGGAGATGGGGAGAGCGGCTTCGACGGAGGTGGCGAGCGGGCCGGTGAGGGCGCTGGCGGCGATGCCGGAGATGTCGCCCTGGAGCGCGGCGAGGAGGGAGTCGAGCTGGGTCAGGGTTTCGGAGATGTTGTCCGGGATGGGGACATCGGCGAGCCCGCTGATGGCGGAGACGGCGTCGGCGATGTGTTTGGCGTCGGCGAGGGCGGAGCGGAGATCGGCGACGACCCTGACTGCGCCGGAGGGCGGGCCGCTGGAGGGACCGACGATGGAGGAGAGGGCGGAGCGGAGCGGTTGGCCGGAAGCGCCGAGATTGCCGAGGACGATGCCGAGTTGCGTGCGTGCGGCGGCTTCGGTGAGCGAGGCCTGATAGAGTTGAGCGGCGATGGGGTCGGTGAGCGACTGGACGGGAGGCTGGACGAGATCGCGGAGATTGTCGGAGAAGGCGTCGTCGAGATTTGATATGTTAGAAAGGACTGAAGAGAAGTCGATGCCGAGATTGGAAGAGAGTTTGGAGAGGAGATTGCCGCCTGCGCCTGCGAGTTCGCCGTAGAGGGAAGAGACGTTGAGCTGACTGAGACCGGAGGCGAAGTCTACGCCGAAGCTGATGTCAGCGGTGGAGGGGGTGATGGATTCGATGCGTGCTTCCGGGGTGACGATGAAGAGGTTCTTGGAGAGTGGGGAAGTGGAGGAGAAGCGGCGATCGGAGGCGGACCATGAGATGGGGAACGTGAAGTCGACGAGACCGAGCCAGTTTTTGCGGGCGGAGAGCGGGTAATTGGCGCGGTACTGGGCGATGGTTTTGCCGGGGGGAGCGCCGGTGTTGGAGGGATCGAAGTCTGCGGAGGTGAGAGCGCCGCTGGCGTCGTCCGGGCCGATGAGGATGGTGGAGACGACGGCGGGGTTAGGGTCCGGGGACGTGTGGAGGTGGGCGCGGAGATTTTCGAAGAAGGGGACGTCGATGGTGCCGGCGAGATTGGCGAAGCCGGTGAGTGGGGCGTTGCCGGGGCCGGGCCAGCGGTTGAGATAGGCTTCGGTGGCCGGGGTGAGGGAGTAGGTGGTGGATCCGGGACCGGCCAGGGTGACGGAGGAAGGGACGGCGAAGCGGGAGGTGAGGCCTGAGCCAGCGGCATCGGCGTCGGCTTTGGCGACGAGTGAGCCGTCGGTGCCGCGGAAGCCGAGCGTGCCGGCGAGCCATGGGTTGGAGCCGCCGAGGGACGGGAGCTTGGCCTGACAGCCGAGTTTGAGGAAGCCCTGGGTGGCGTCGGCGCAGTTGGCGGGTTGGGCGAATTCGAGGACGAGCGGTCGGACGAGCGTGCCCCAGTAGGTGAGGGTGAAGTCCGGGGAGGGGCCGAGGGAAGCGGATTTGAGGCCGCCGCGGCAGTTGAAGAGCAGACTGGCGAAGTCGAGGGAGAAGCGGGAGGCGCGGGAGGCGGCAGCGTTGGTGCCGACGGTGAGGCCGCCGTCGATGGCGGAGTCCGAGTTGGCGTTGTCGAGGTAGGCGAGGCGGAGATTGCGGAGGGAGACATCCATTCCGTAGATTCGCTTGGTGAGCGTCAGGGGGACGGATTCGTGTTTGCCGCTGACGCCGCCCAATCGGGTGTAGTATTTCGAGGCGTTGGTGAGCCCGTAGAGACCGGTGGAGACTCCGGCGATGGTGCTGGAGGCGGAGGCGGTGCCATTGGCCATGCGGAGATTGAGACCGGCGTAGTCGCCGTTGCCGGAGCGGTAGGCGGAGGTGCCGGGGACTTCCGAGGAGGCGGCGTTGGCGGCGGCGAAGTGGAGAGTGGCGGCGCGGTTTTTCTCGGCGATGGCGGCCACGGAGGCGTCCGGGGTGCCGGTTGGCGAGCGCCATGGGAGGTGATTGCCGGGCATGTAGAACGAGCCCGAGGTGAAGGGACCGGCGTTTTGAGCGAAGAGGGCTCCGTTGACATTGCCCCAGCGGAGGAGGTGAGAACCGAAAGTGACGGACGCCTGGAGCCCGCCGTTTTCGGTGAAGGCGAGCTTGTTAGAGGCTGGGGTGCAGTTGATGGCGCCGGGGCCGGCGGCGGGGATGGGAGGGTCGCAGGCGGCGGCTTCGAAGCAGTCGCGGCCGTAGCGGATGAGGAGCGGGGAGAGGCCTTCGATGGCGCTGGCGGCAGTGACCTTATCGCTGGCGATGGAGAACTGGCCTGGTGAGGGGAGGGCGAGACTGTTCCACTGGACGGGGATGCTGTTAGGGAAGTGGGTGACGAAGCTGCCTTCGCGTTTGGGGCGGAGGGAGATGGAGCGGATGGAGGCGCCGCCGTCGGGAGCGGTATCGACGAAGGCGGCGGTGGCGAGGGCTGGGAGTTCGATGAAGCGGTGGACTTCCTCGTTGGAGTTGTGGCGGAGAGCGGCGGGGTTGGCGGCGCTGGCTGGGCCGATGTCGTTGAGACGGTCGAAGATGCTGGCTTGTTTTTCGCGGACGTAGGTGATGTCGACGGGGGTGAAGGTGAAGCGGCCGGAGCCGAGGAGGAATGTGAGGGAATTGGCGGTGAAGATCTGGGGGATTCGCTCGATACAGATGCGGACGCGGTTTCCGGCGTTGCCGACTGAGGGGTCGGTGACGGGGATGAGGGATGATGTTAGAGGGACGATGCCTCCGGAGGTGATTTTGGTGGTGAGGCGGCGGCGGCGCGGGATGGATTCGTAGGTGAAGCCCATGCCGCGGGGGAGGAAGAGCGTGTAGCCGTAGGCCTGGGCTCCGTTGGTGGTGAGGGTGATGGGGCCGCGCTGGAGGGTGGAGTTGTTGATGGACTGGCGGTCGGGGAAGTCTGGGGCGGTGACGCCGATGGAGGTGCCTATCTGGGTGAGGTGGAGGTCGCCGTTGAAGGCCATGTGGAGTTCCTGCATGTCCATGGTGAACGTGTGCAGGGTGCCGGGGATGGTGCCACCTGCGGCGGCTAGTTGAACGGGGCCGCGGGCGCGGAAGCCGGCTTCGGTTGGGGCGATGGCGGCGTTGGCGAAGTCGTTCTGGATCGCTGAGAATGTGGTGACGAGTGAGCCGAAGCGGATGTTGCCGGTGAGACCGGCGAGGTATCGGGAGAAGGCGAGGTGGTTGTGGAGTTCGAGGGCCTGATCGTCGCTGTGGCGGACGCTGATGCGGCAGGTGTGGAGCGGGATGGGGTCGAGGTTGGTCCAGTCGGAGGGGAGGACGTCGAGCGTGACGTTGAGGGTGGTTTCAGCGGGGACGCGGAGGGTTCCGGACTGGGCGAACTGGGGGATGGAGACTGACTGGTTGGTGGCGTTGCCGGAGAGAGTGAGGGCGGTGTTCGTGGCGGAGTTGGTGAGGGAGACGACGACGGGGATGAAGGTGTTGGTGGGCTGGGGGACGGAGGCGAGCCAGTTGTCGTAGCGGCGGACGGTGAGGGAGACGTCGAGTTTGAAGGCGTTCTGGCCGGGTTGGGAGCGGATGATGTTATTCTTCTGGAGGGTAGCGGAGGAGACGACGGCGAGGGTGAAGTCGTCGGTGGTGGCCGGGGTGAGTTCCGGGAAGTGCCAGATGCGGCGCCATGCTTCGTCGTGTTCGGATTGGAGCGTCATGCCTGCGCCGGAGTCGCGCCAGAACTGGCAGCGGAGCCGGTAGCGGGTGCCGGGGAGGAGACGGGTGAGGGGGACGAGGTCGGCGGAGATGGTTTCGGAGCGGTTCTGGGGGTTGATGGCGAGGTTGAAGCCGACCGTGCGGGCAACGGTGAAGACCGTGCCGGAGCCACCGGAGGCGGTGCGGATGAGTTGGGCGGCGCCGGTGGCTTCTTCGAGGAGGGAGAAGCGCCATTCGCAGGAGGCGGATTCGGCCTGGCCTGCGGATTTGGCGAAGTTCCAGACGGTGCGTGCGTGGAGGGCGTCGCGGTCGAAGCCGGGGTTAGGGTTGGAGGCGTCGGAGGCGATGAGGTCTCCGGTGAAGCCGTCGTACTGGAGACTGGTGATGGAAGGGGAGATGGAGGCGTGAGCGTTGGGGAGGAAGAGGGTGGCGAGCAGCGCGGCGAGGAGGAGGAGCCGCAGAGAGGTCGGGGGCTGCAAGACATTCATGATGCGGGAATCATGATGACCGGGAGCGGGCGTGACTAGTCATATTTTGCGGTGTACGGGGTCGCGGAAGGCCTTGAATTCGTGATGAATCGTAAGGCGCGGCCGGGTGGTGGCGTAGAGGTGAGGGCTGCTGCCATGATGGTGGCGGCGAGACCTACGAATTTTATGAATATGACCCGTCGCCGGCTGTTGAGTGCGAGTGCTTTGCCATTGCTGCTGCCTGGGAGGGTGTGGAGTGCGGAGGTGGCACCGTCGGAGCGGGTGGTGATGGGATTTATCGGGATGGGGATTCAGGGGCGGGGGTTGCTGGGAGGATTTCTGGGGGATCCGGGGGTGACGGTGGTGGCGGTGTGTGATGTGGACACGACGCGGCGGAAGGCGGCGCAGGCGCAGGTGGAGCAGCATTACGGGCAGAATCGGCCGGAGGGCTGGAAGGGGTGCGAGGCGTATGCGGGGTTTGCGGAGATGCTGGAGCGGAAGGATATTGATGCGGTGTGCATTGCGACGCCGGATCACTGGCATGCGATCATCACGGTGGCGGCGCTGAAGGCGGGGAAGGATGTGTATTGCGAGAAGCCGCTGACGCATAACATTCATGAGGCGGTGGTGGTGATGGAGACGGCGAAGGCGACGGGGCGGGTGGTGCAGACGGGATCGATGCAGCGGTCGATGGGCGAGTTCCGGGTGGCCTGCGAGCTGGCGCTGAATGGTGTGCTAGGGAAGGTTTCGCGGGTGGATGTGAATTTCAGCGGACCGGCGAAGCCTAACGATCTGGCGGAGGAGGCGATGGAGCCCGGGTTGGACTGGGACCAGTGGCTGGGGCCTGCGCCGTTGGCGAAGTACAGTTCGGTGCTGTCGCCGCGGGGGGTGCACGGGCATTATCCGGCGTGGCGGGATTATGCGGAGTACGGTGGCGGCGGGATGACGGATTTCGGGGCGCACCATCTGGACATTGCGCAGTGGGGGCTGGGGATGGACGGGAGCGGTCCGGTGGAGGCGCGGCCTGCGCCGGGGGCGCTGGAGGCGTTTGCGAAGGGACAGCCTGGAGGGATCCGTGGGACGGAGCTGAGTTATGCGAACGGCGTGGTGGTGCGGCAGGTGTCGGGTTACGGCGTGGAGTTTGTGGGGAGTGACGGGGTGGTGCGGGTGGACCGGGGGAGGTTCGAGCTGGTGCTGGGCGGGAAGGCGGTGGCGAAGAAGTCGGGGGATGAGGATCGGGTGAGTGTGGAGAGCCAGTACATGCGTGCGGAGAAGGATTTGCTAGGCGACGCGAAGATCCGGCTGGCGAAGAGCACGAATCATCTGGCGGATTTCATTGCCAGTGTGAAGTCGCGGAAGGCACCGGTGGCGAGTGAGATTGCGGGCGGGTGCACGGCGATCGGGTGCCATCTGATGGCGATGGCGAACCGGACGGGGAAAACGGTGGGCTGGGATCCGGTGAAGCGGGAGTTGGTCGGGGGCGGGATTGATCCGAAGGAATTGACGCGGGTGTATCGGGGGATGAAGATTTGAAAGTGAGAAGGGGTGCGGGTTGGGAGAGGGGGGAAATTGAAAATAGTAAATAGTGAATAGTAAAAGGGGGGCGGGTTGAGGGGGGGCTTGTGGGCCACGGATTTCACCTGCGGGCTTGGCGGGGGGGCTTTTGGGGAGAGGCTGGTTTGGAGGGGGGCGCTCGGGTGGTGCCGGGCCAGCGGGCTGGCACCGGGAAAGCGGCAGCAGGCTTCCGCAGTCCAAGGCCTCCGGCTGGCGGGTTCGGAGGGGGCTGGTAAGCGCACTCCGTGCGCAGAGAGTGAGCCGTGATTCTCCCAGGAGTCCAGAGCCTTCGGCTAGCTGGTTCGGAGGGGCTGGTAGGGGCGCACTCCGTGCGCAGGGAGAGCTGTGATTCTCCCAGCAGTCCAGAGCCTGCGGCGCGCTGGTTCGGAGGGGCTGGTTCGGAGAGGGCTTGTGGGGAGAGGGATGCTTGGGTGGTGCCGGGCCAGCGGGCTGGCACCGGGAAAGCGGCAGCAGGCTTCCGCAGTCCGTGCGCTGATGCGCTTATGAAACAAACCAGTGAAAGTCTGAGTCTTGAAGCAACGCGCTAC
>JAIXVE010000249.1 GCA_027483175.1 Verrucomicrobiaceae bacterium
CCTAACCTCCGGCATCACCAACCCTTCGTCAGGATACAGATCAAACCACCGCTGCGGCGCATAACACGGCACATGCGGCAACCGGAACCCGCACGCCACAAAAAACGGCCGCCCCGCATCCACCGTCCGCAACGCCTCGCTCGCCGCCGCCGCGATCTTCCCATCCGCATTCTCATCGTCACTCGCCGGATACACCCCCCAATCCATCGCCGCCACACTCGACGGATACCCCGATAACCTCCTCCCAGGCCTCGGCATCCCCGGCGCAGGCCCCGTCCGCTCAAACTCCGCCGCCATCTCCTCCGCACCCAGCGCCCCGTCATGCCACACTTTCCCGCAACTGTACGTCGCATACCCAGCACGCCGAAACGCCTGCGGCAAACTCACCCGCTCCCGCCACGCCGCCACTTTCCTAACCCCCGGTGCCAACCCGTGAACCCCCGTCCGCGACGGCCTCAACCCCAGCAGCACACTCGTCCGCGACGGATTGCACAACGGTGCCTGACAATGCGCATTCGTAAACACCACGCCGCGCGCACCCAATCCGTCCAGATGCGGGGTCTTCACCTGCCGATGCCCACCCAGCACCCCCACCCAGTCATTCAAATCATCCGCCACCAGAAACAACACGTTCGGCGGCATCCCCGCCACCCGCACCATCCCCATCATCAGCATCAGAAAAATCCATCGCTTCATCCCCTCCCTCTCCACCACCCCACCACCCTCGCCACCTCTTTCCCCCACGCACCAACGGACGTTGCACCTACCCGCCACTTGTTATACCTCTCCCCACCATGACCTCACGCCGCTCGCTCCTCTCTCTCCTCGCCCTCCTCCCTCTCACCACTTCCGCCGCGCCTCCCCAAACTCCCCCAACCCCACAGCCACCCACACCCAAAACCGCCGTCATCGTCGTCGACATCCAAGGCGACTTCACCGAAGCCCACAAAGGCTCGCTCGCCGTCCCCGGCACCGACGCCACCTACCTCGCCGCCGTCGCCGCCGCCACCTCCTCCCTCAAAGCCGCAGGTCTCCCCATCTTCGCCACCCAGGACTGGCACCCAGCCAACCACATCTCCTTCTTCTCCAACCACCCAGGCCGCAAACCCTTCGAATCCATCTCCCTCAACGGTCGCACCCAGGTCCTCTGGCCTCCCCACTGCATCCGCAAATCCCAAGGCGCTAACCTCCTCCTCGACCGCAACCTCTTCTCCGCAGTCGTCCAGAAGGGCAAAGACAAACGCTACGACTCCTACTCCGGCTTCAAAGACGACGGCGGATCCTCCACCCGCATGGAATCCCTCCTCCGGAAAGCCGACATCTCCCACGTCATCGTCTACGGGGTCGCCACCGACTACTGCGTCCGCGCCACCGCCCTCGACGCCGCCGCCGCTGGCTTCCACGTCACCATGATCACCGACCTCTCCCGCGGCGTCGCCCCAGCCTCCACCACCCAGGCCCTCGCAGACCTCAAAGCCAAAGGCGTCCGCGTCGTCCCTAAACTCTCCGACGCTCTTCCACCCACTCCCTCCACTCCCACTCCTCGCTGAACCACCTCACGGCACCACCACCGCCGTCGGCTTCATCAGCGCATCATACACCACCTTCACCCGGTCCGGCCCGATACTCACCTCCCCACGGAACGGATAATCCATCGCCACGATCAGAAAAATCAGCATCCCCACCCCGAACGACAGCAACCCCCCAATCACCAGATGCACGTCAAACCGCATCCGGAAGAACAAGATCAGGGTCGAATTCACCACCGCACCAATCGCCACCACCCACCACATCACCTTCGGAATCCCGGCATTCGTGTTCTGAATCCGCTTGCTCCGGAACTCCACCATCCGCCCGTACGCCCCCATCGTCTCCGCATGCAGGATCTCCTCACTCGCATCCGCAGGCTTGAACCGGCTCAGCGTCCTCTGAAAATCCGTCGCCAGCTTCACCCCATTCGGATCCATCAACCCCTTCCGCTGCGCCGGCCACTCCCCACTCACAATGTTCGCCGTGTACACCCGCAGCTTCTCATGCAGCGCCGTCCGCGTCGGCTCAGGGTAATTGTCGCAATCCCGCCACAACGACGCCAATCCCGCCGACTCACTCGCCACAATCCCCTCCAGATCCGCCGCATTCTGATACGTCGACACCGCCAGCAACCCCAGCAGCAATCCGTAAAACACCCCGAACGCCCCCAGCGCATACCCCGCCAGGTCATTGATCCCCTCCTGGCTCTTCAACCACACCCGCAGAATCGGACTGATAAACAGAATCCCCAGCCACGTCCCCCCCACAAACAGGATGGCCATCAGTATCGCAAGCGTCAGCGTCGGTATGTCGTAAACCCAGAAAAACATGGCAGTCGGTCTCTGTCGAATTTCCCGCCAGATTGAGCCACCGCACGCCTCCCCGCAAGCCCCCTTTTGTCAGGCCTCCCACTTCAATCCCCCTCCAGCTCCCCCCGAAAAACCCTTCCGCCACCCCCTGTCCCGCCTCACCCGCAGAACCCTCGGAAAAGCATCAGATTAATGGAACTTGAATTGACGAATTGTGCCGAATTTGGTGCAATCCAATCGGTTTCGTACAATCCCCCCTCCCCCTGTCTGACCATGAAACGGCTCATCCCCGCCTTCCTCCTCGCGCTCTCGCCCGTCGCCCTCCACGCCACCGAAATCCTCTCGGACAACTTCAACGCCCCGGATACCACCAACTTCGACGGCTCGGACCAAACCCTCCGCCGCTCCGGTATCCTCGGCCCCTCCGTCCAACTCCGCTCCTCCCTCGTCCAGCACGCCATCTCCGGCAACCAACTCCGACTCCTCCGCGCCGCCTCCGAAGGCCGCATCCGCTTCCACGACGCCGCCAACCTCGCCAACTGGTGGGACTTCGCCTCCGGCGAAGCCGGCACCACCATCCTCGCAGAAGGCGGCTTCAAAATCGAATTCGACTGGACCCCCATCAACGCCACCGACGCCAACTGGGTCGAGGTCTCCGTCGGCATCGGCACCGTCGCCCAAGTCGGCTCGGAACCCGCCACCCGCGTCAATCACGCCCAGACCGACCTCGGTATCCTCTTCCGCCACAACGGTGCCTCCCAGTTCTTCGACAACGGCTCCGCCGTCACCGGCGGCACTTCCCCAGCCATCACCGGAAAACGCCGCGTCTCCATCACCTACGCCTTCAACTCCTTCGCCAACGGCACCACCGTCACCGCCAATGCCTTCGTCGGCCCAGCCGACTCCACCCCCCCAACTCAGGTCGTCACCAACCGGGCGTTCACGTGGGACAACAACAACGGCCAGCTCTTCATCGAGTTCGGCACCAACGTCCCCACCACCACCGGCCTCAATACCCTCATCGACAACTTCACCATCAAAGGCCTCGTCCCGCGCTTCAGCCCTGCCATCAGCTCCACCCGCTTCTTCTCCTCCGTCGGCACCTCCGGCCTCGTCGCCACCCTCTCCGGCACCACCGACGGCACCCCGGAAGAAGGCACCTTCACGCTCGTCTCAGGCACCGGCGACACCGACAACGCCCTCTTCAGAATCAACGGCAACCGCCTCGAACCCTCAGGCGCACTCGACTTCCTCAACGTCCCGGACAACACCACCTACTCCATTCGCGTCCGCGGCACCGGCACCAATCCGCTCAGCTTCTCCGAACGCACCTACACCCTCACTCTCATCAGCGACATCGATAGCGACAGTCTCGGCGATGCATGGGAATCCTCCAAAGCAGGCAACCTCACCGACCTCACCGCTCTCCTCACAGGCCCAGGCCCTGGCCCAGGCTCAGGCAACTTCGACGCCGACTCGCTCTCCGACGCCCAGGAATACGCCCTCTCCACATCCCGCTTCCCTAACCTCAACCCCAAAGCCGCCGACTCCGACGGCGATGGCCTCGAAGACGGCTCGGAAATCACCCCCACCGCCCCACGCCTCGAAACCAATCCCACCCTCGCCGACTCCGACGGCGACAGCCTCAACGACCAGGCCGAAACCAACACCGGCACGTTCGTCAGCGCCTCCGACACCGGCTCCAACCCGCTCCGCTACGACTCCGACGGCGACCAGTACCCGGACGGCTTCGAAGCCCGCAACGGCGGCAACCCCATCGACCCTAACGTCCTCCCCACCACCCTCCCTCCCGGCTTCGCCCTCGGCATCGTCACCGATGACGCCAGCACCGGCATCAGCCCAGACTTCACCTACACCCACAAAATCAGCGGCGGCAGCGCCGCCAACATCAACGGGGTCGACCTCGATGTCCTCGACACGGTCTCCACTCCACCCAACTTCTCATGGGAAGGCTTCACCGGCGGCAAAAACATCATCGGCCCAGCCATCAACAACGGCGAATGGATCTCCTCCGTCACCGAACCCGGTGCCCAGCAGCTCTTCGGCACCTTCACCTTCTCCGGCGCAGGCGCAGCCGCAGGCAATCGCCAGCGCTTCACCCTCTCAGGCCTCGAACCAGGCCTCACCTACGAGTTCCGCCTCTACGTCCGCAAGTGGTCCAATTCCACCGTCCGCCCAGCCGCACTCACCTTCATCAACGGCTCCGAATCCCGCGACTTCTTCCTCCTCGAAGACCGCCCTAACATCGTTCTCAACGACGCCACCAAAGGCGAAGCCGCTTACTTCCTCAGCCTCACCTACACCGCTCAAGCCACGGACCTCATCATGGACGTCCTCGTCCCACCAGTCTCCTCCGCCAACGGCAGCTTCCACATGTACGGCCTCACCAATCGCGCCGCCGGACCTGCCCCGGACCTCGAAATCGCCAGCATCTCCCGCGCCGCCGATGGATCCAAGGTCACTCTCTCCATCAAGTCCCGTCCTTCCCGCATCTACGCCGTCGATTTCTCCACCAATCTCTCCTCATGGATCGAACTTTCCGACGCAATCCCCTCCGCCGGGAACCTCACCATCTACGAAGACTCCGTCGCCTCCAACCGCACCAACGCCTTCTACCGCGTCCGCGATGTAACCCCTCCCTGAAAAAACACTCTCTCCCCCCGGATTGACCTCCAGTCCGCCGGAATGCGGCACCTGCCCTCACAAGGCCGGTCCCGGCGTTCCGGCGGATTCTTCTTTCCCACCACTCCCGCACCGCCCACCCTCA
>JAIXVE010000194.1 GCA_027483175.1 Verrucomicrobiaceae bacterium
GCCGCCACCATCGTCGCCGCGTGAATCAATGCCGACACCGGCGTCGGTCCCTCCATCGCATCCGGCAACCACACATGCAGCGGAAACTGCGCACTCTTCCCCACCGTCCCGCAGAACACCAGCAGCGTCGCTATCGTCAGCGACGAAATCTGCGCCGCACTCAACCCAGCCGCCTCCATCGCATCCACCTTCTCCTTCATCCCGTCAAACGTCAGCGCCCCAGTCATCGACCACAAAAGCAGGATCCCGATCATGAACCCGAAATCCCCAATCCGGTTCGTCAGAAACGCCTTCTTCGCCGCATCCGCCGCACTCGCCTTCGTATACCAATGCCCGATCAGCAGATACGAACTCACCCCCACCAACTCCCAGAAGATGAACATCATCGGGAAATTGTCCGCATACACAATCCCCGTCATCGAAAACATGAACAACGACAATCCAGCAAAGAACCTCGCCTTCCCGGCGTCGTCCTTCATGTACGCCAGCGAGAAAATATGCACCAGAGTCCCAATCCCCGTCACCACAATCATCATCCCGCGGCTCAACGCGTCATTCTTCAGCGCGATGTCCAGACTCAACCCTCCCGCCTGCGACCAGTTGTAAAGCACCGCCGACTCCGCCGCCCCTCCCTTCAACAGCACCCCCGCACTCAACACCAGCGTCAGCAGCGCCGATCCCGTGGCAACAAGCGCGCTCACCCCCGCACTGCGCTTAAGCACAAGCAGGATCAGCACCGCAGAAAAAAATGGCAGCAGCAGTATGACAGCCGGACTGGAAATGGTCATGGTTGCAGAAAGTTCTTCGGTTTCCTAACCGCTCAGTGACGTGATGTCCTCCACATGCACCGTCCGCTTCGTCCGGAACAGCGCCACAATGATCGCCAACCCCACCGCCACCTCGGCAGTCGCCACCGTGATAATGAAAAACACCAGCATCTGACCATCGTAATCCGGCAGCCCACCCGTCGGCCGGAACCTGGAAAATGCCACCAGACTCAAATTCGCCGCACTCAGCATCATCTCCAGACACATGAAGATCACTATGATGTTGCGCCTCAGCACCACTCCAGCCAGCCCGATGCCAAACAACAGGCCACTCGCAATCAGATAATCATTCAGGGTTACCATGGTCCGCAATGCTCAGAGTTTCATTCACCGCGCCCCGACACCACCCGGTCCTCTCGCCGGCTGATCACAATCACACCCACCGTCGCCACCAGCAGCAGCACCCCCACCATCTGCAGCTGCAGATGATACCGCGTGAACAGCGCCTCACCCACCAGCTTCGTGTCCGGCAATGTCCCGCGCTCCAGATCCGCCGTAATCCCCGGACTCACATTCCCAGCCGCACGCCTCGCCTCCGCCGCCTCCGTCAGTTGCAGCGGCACCCGATCCAGCGGCTTCCGCCCAGCCTCATAACCCGCAAGCACTCCCCCCAACTGCACCACAAACCCCACCACCAGCGCCGCACCACCCACCACCGCCACTTTGTTGATCCTCCGCCGCTGCTCCTCCCGGATGTCCATCAGCATGATAATAAACAAAAACAGCACCATCACCGCCCCCGCATAAACCAGCACCTGCAACACCCCGGCAAAATACGCATTCAACGACACATACAGCGCCGCCAACCCCGCAAACGACACCACCAGCGACAACGCACTCGACACCGGATTCCGCAACAGCACCACCGCCGCTCCAAACCCGAGCATCACCGCTACGAAGAGATAAAACAATGGCTGGGGCATACCGTTACTTCAGTTCGTTCCACTTGTTGACCAGTCCCTCGCGGACTCCGCCAAGTTCGTAAAGACGCTTCTTGTCGTGCACCATCTCCTCCCGAGTCGTCCCCGTGATCGCATAGTCCTTCCGAAGATAAATCGCCTGCTCAGGACACACTTCCTCACACATCCCGCAGTAAATGCACCGGATCATGTCAATCTTGAACTCCCGCGGCCGCTTCTCCACCTTCGCCCACTTGTCCTCCGACGGTATCTGCTCAGGCGTGATCGTGATCGCCCTCGGCGGACAAATGAACTCGCACAACTGACACGCCACACACCGCTCCCGCCCAACCTCGTCCGTCACCAGCGTCGGAGCACCCCGATAATGCGCCGGAAGACTCGCATCCCACTTCTCCTCAGGATACTGCATCGTCACTTTCGTCCGACCCCTCATCAGCCGGATAAAGTGTCCCAGCGTAATCTTCAATCCCTTCAGAATCGAAGGAAAATAGAGCTTCTCCGCGAGAGAGAGTTTCGGGCGTTCAACAACGTAGGCCATGGGGTGCTTCGTGTAAGTGCCGTCAGCGTTTGACGATCATCAGGATCAGCGCAGTCAGAAAAACATTCGCGAGCGCCAGCTCGAAGAAAAATACCCAGCCCAACCGCATCAGCTGGTCAAACCGAAACCGCGGCAGGGTCCACCGCACCCACATGAAGAAAAAGATGAACGCCGCCACCTTCGTCAGAAAACACCCCATGTGCAGCAACCCCATCCACCACGTCGTCTTCGCCAGCTCCGCAGTCGGCAGAAACGGAATCGACCACCCACCCAGGAACAAGGTCACAATCAACCCGCTCCCAATAATCATCGCCGCATACTCCCCAAGGAAAAACATCGCAAACTTCATCGACGAATACTCCGTGTGATACCCAGCCACCAACTCCGTTTCGCACTCCGGCAAGTCAAACGGCATCCGGTTCGTCTCCGCAAACATCGCAATCGTGAACACCACGAACGAGATCACCATCGGCACCAGCAGCACCCACCTCTGCCACGACAACCCCTCACCCCACAGCGGCAGCAGCAACCACCCGTTCTTGTCCTGCTCCTCCACAATCATCCCCAGATTCAACTCCTGAAACACCATCAGCACCGGCACCACCGACAACCCCAGCGCAATCTCATACGAAATCATCTGGCTGCTGCTCCGCACCCCACCCAGAAACGGATACTTCGAATTCGACGCCCACCCAGCCAGCACAATCCCATACACCCCAAGGCTCGCGATCGCAAAAGTGAACAGCGGCCCCACATTCAAATCCGCAATCACCATCTTCACCTCCCGCCCCCCAATGTTCAGGTAACTCCCGAACGGAATCACCGCACACGTCAGCAGCGCTGGCACCATCGTCAGCGCCGGAGCCAGCCAGAAGTAAAACTTCCGCACGTGCTTCGGCGTCAGATCCTCCTTCAAAATGAACTTCAACCCGTCAGCCAATGGCTGAACCAACCCGAACAACGGAAAATCCTTCTTCGCTCCGAAAATCGTCAGCGGCACCCCCACCCGGTTCGGACCCACCCGATCCTGTATGTACGCACTCACCTTCCGCTCCGCCAGCGACGACAGCGCCACGAACGGCAGTATCACGAGAAACGTGAACCCGGAAATTTTGATCAGGGACGAAAGGACAAGAAACCAATCCATGTGGTCGGATGTGTGCGGTACGGATACCGATCCTCGATTATTCGCCGGGCCTCCCGAGCGGCAAGGCCAATTTGTGAAATTTTTCACAAGCGCCCCTCCCCTCCCCTTCCGCCACCTCTCCAATCAGAATTTTTCACCCCGTGTAACCACCTCACCTGGCCACCGTCTCCAAATTTGGATTGCGTCCCTGCATCCCCTTCATTCATCCTCCTGCCCAAACCCAATCGCCCCAACCCATCCCATCTCATGAAACTCCTCAAACCAACCCTCCTCTCGGCGGTCCTCGCCGCAGCGGTCTCCTCCGCCCTCGCCCAAGCCCCCACCCCGCCCCAGCGCCAGGCCTTCGGTACCGGTGAACTCCCGGAAATCCTTAAACCCTACGATCTCGACAAAGACGGCAAACTCTCCGTCGAAGAACGCCAGGCCTTCCTCAAGGCCATGAAAGACGCCGCCACCAATCGCCCCAAACCCACCAACCCCTTCGACACAGACGGCGATGGCAAACTCAGCGACGCTGAACGCGCCGCCGCTCAGGAAGCCCTCCGCGCCAGA
Organism: Verrucomicrobiaceae bacterium; assembly: GCA_027483175.1. Taxonomy (GTDB): domain Bacteria; phylum Verrucomicrobiota; class Verrucomicrobiia; order Verrucomicrobiales; family V1-33; genus V1-33. Next base: position 3,985 of record JAIXVE010000194.1, read on the forward strand.
ATCGTCGAAGAACGCACCAAACGCTTCAAGGAACTCGACAAGGATGACAGCGGCGACCTCACCGCCGCAGAATTCGCCGCCGCGCCACACATGAACGCCGCACGCGCCGCCGCCGTCCTCGCCCGCCTCGACAAGGACTCCAGCGGCACCGCCAGCCTCGCCGAATTCCTCGCCGCTCTCGGCGGCGAAATCCCCAATCTCCCGCCTCTCCCTCCCGTCCCGCCAACTCCGCCTACTCCTCCTCGCGTCCCCCCAACGCCCCCAACGCCTCCGACACCCCCAAAACCACCGACGCCCCCAACCCCACCGCCGGTGCCCCCAACCCCTCCTTTCCCTCCCTTCCCCCCCACAGGAAGATGATTCCTTCAGGGCCACTCTAAAGCCCTCAACCCTCATGGCGGCCCGGTCTCCCGGGCCGCCTTTTTTTATCCCCCAACCACCTCCAGCCACCCCTCAAGGCGCAAAACCTAACGCCAAACACCGTACTCCCGCACCGGATTCCCATCCCCAGCCATCACTCCTCCCGAAAAGTTCCGCGCCTTGTAACCACCACGCTCACCACCCGTCTCAAACACCGAACGAATGAGCTTCCAAGGCCCCGCCTCCCAGCCCATCCGATCCCAAACAACCACACCCGAACCCCTATCATGAAACTGCTCAAACCAGCACTGCTCTCCGCAGTCCTCGCGAGCGCCGTCACCGCGGCCTTCGCTCAGGCACCCACCCCACCAAAACGCCAGGCCTTCGGCACCGGCGAACTCCCGGAAATCCTCAAACCCTACGATCTCGACAAAGACGGCAAGCTCTCCGTCGAAGAACGTCAGGCCTTCATCAAGGCCATGAAGGACGCCGGCACCAATCGCCCAAAGCCAACCAATCCCTTCGACACCGACGGTGATGGCAAACTCAGCGACGCTGAACGCGCCGCCGCCCAGGAAGCCCTCCGCGCCAAAGTCGTCGAAGAACGCACCAAGCGCTTCAAGGAACTCGACAAGGACGACAGCGGTGACCTCTCCGCAGCCGAACTCGCCGCCGCTCCCCACATGAACGCCGAACGCGCCGCCGCCATCCTCGCTCGCCTCGACAAGGACTCCAGCGGTTCCGTCAGCCTCGCCGAATTCCTCGCCGCTCTCGGCGGCGATGCCGGTCGCCCACCACGTCCACCATCCCCCGGCGACCCTAACACGCCAAAACCACCGCACGACGACGATGACGCGGATGGTCCGGATGACGACAAGGACGACAACAAAGGTGGCGCCACCCCTCCACCACCGCCACCACCACCCGGCGGCGGTCGCTGACCTCTTTGCCGGAGACCCGACTCCGGCAACCCTCACACCCCATTTCCGCAAAGCGGCCCGGTCTACCGGGCCGCTTTTTTGTTCCCTCCCTCCGGATTCTCGTAGCCAATCCCCTCCGCCACCGCATAAAATCCCCACCACCCCCATGCCCACCGCCTGCTTCCTCCACGCGATCCTCCGGACTCTCTCTCTCGTCGCATTCACGGTGCCAGCACTCTCCGGCGAACTCTACTACACCGGCTTCGATAACTTCCCCACCGGCTACGACACCATCGCCGGCACCGACAGCTGGCTCGGCTCCACCGCCTTCTCTGGCCTCAAAATGTCAGGCGTCGACCCCGAAACCACCCACGGCATCCTCGGCATCGGCAACGCCGCCTTCATCGGCGGCAACTCCACAGCCACCCCCATCGCCGCCGGTCGCTCCATCAACGTCCGCCGCAACGTCAATGTCGATCCCGTCGCCCTCAACGAGGAAATCCTCACCTTCCGCTCCGTCATCGGCATCAAAGACTCCACAGTATCAGGCCTCCTCACCCGCCGCGACAACTTCGAATTCGCCATCTATAACCAATCCCTCCAGCTCCTCGCCAGCATCCAGTTCGACAACTCCACCATCGCCTCCACCACCCAATCCCCACGCCGCCTCATCTACCGCACTCAGTGGAACACCACCACGTCCCGCTTCGACCTCGTCAACACCAACGCCGTCTTCCTCCACGACACGCTCCAGCAACTCGAACTCCGCATCAACTTCCGCACCAACCGCTGGTCCATGAGCCTCGACGGCATCTCCATCTTCGCAGATGCCACCTTCCACGCCGGCTCCCGCACCAGAAACCTCGGCCCCATCGCCGCCCAACTCCAGATCGTCGGCTCCTCAATAACAGGAGCACCCCAGGCCGGCGACAACTACATGCTCTTCGACGACTGGCTCGTCCGCACCGACGCCCTCGCCATCCCCAAACCGTCCCTCGCCCGCAACCCTTCCTCCGGTGCCGTCACCCTCACCTTCGCCCAGGAAGCCGGCTACTCCTACCAGGTCGCATGGTCCGCCAGTCTCTCCTCATGGCTCTCCAACCTCCAGGGCTCCCCCTTCACCGCCACCGTCACCAACGACCTCGCCACCTTCACCGACTCCACCGCCTCCGCCGCTACCCGCCGCTTCTACCGCATCACCCGCACTTTCCCCTGACCCAACCAGCACCCCAACCAGCCTCGTCTCATCCCTAACGCCCCTTCCCTTCCCGCGGCTTCGCCCCGCTACTCTCCATCGGCACCATCCCATACGCCACCACCCGCGTCGCAGAACCCGCCGCTGGTACCCGATAATCCGTAATCCCGAAGCCATTCACTTTCTTCCCGCGGTAAGACCGCCCCTCGCTCGATCCTATCATAATCCCATGGCCATCCGCCTCTTTCCCGAGGTACAGGTGCACATGGCTCACCCGCAACTCCGCAGAAGCCTCCGGCCCGTCGTGCGCGTAAAAAACCAGATCGCCCGGCTCCAGCTTCGCAAACACCGGATCATCCGCCTTCCGCACACTCGCCGGAACCTCCGTCAGCCGCCCCTCCCGCTTCATCCACTCATACTGCCCATGCGCACTCCGCGGCAGTTCCATCCCCGCCTCCTTGAACAGAAAATAAATCGCCCCGGAACAATCCATCCCCGTCGCATCCGCACTCCCTAGCTTGTACGGCACCGCCGGATTCGCCTTCAGAAACGCCAGCGCCCGCTCCAGCACCGCTCGCCGTTCCTTCCCCAATCCCTCCGGCCACACCGGCACACCCGGCTCCGCGCACCATCCCGCCGCAAGCCCGAACCCAACTCCCAGTACCATCACCAAACCACGCCGCTTCATCCTTCGCCCTGGTACTCGGTTCCCGTGCACTTGCTGCCGTCATGAAAACAACGCCACGGCTTCTCCACTCCCTCAGCCTGCACATCCACCACAAATGACGCCTCCCCTCGCTTCTTGCTGATCACCTTCATCTTCTTGTCCCCAATCTGCTTCCGCAGCGCCGCCAGACAATCGTCCACCACCTTCTGCGGCACCGCCCCTCCAGCCGACTTCTCCTCCGCATGCTCCCCCGGATGCTTGTCCGTCACCCCCACGTGCAGCTTGAAAGTCGCCGCCGCACCCTTCCTCGCCGCCGCCCGATTCAAAAACACCGTCACCGTTTGCTCCCCAGTCTTCTCCACTTTCCCCGTAAACTTCCGCCCCGCCTCAGCCGTCGCCGACGCAAACCACGCCTCGTCCCCTGGCCCCCGCCCCGGCACATACACATTGAAATCCGCCGACTCCTTGTCCGGCACCAGACTCACCCTCAAAAACTGCCCGGCCTTCGCATGCACCCGGTAAAGCGCCGTGTCCCCACCGCTCACCTTGCCGCTCACCACCGTCGAACTCTTCCCCTTCGCAAACGCCACATGCTCAATGTGCGTCTTGTCAGCCAGCACAGGCATCACCGCGCCCACCAGGGCTCCAGCCGTCAGCAGAACTCGCATCTTCATCGTTTTCATCAGGTCAGGGGTTGATTCAGAAAATCCTTCGCGGCCATCCGCTCGTCTTCCTCCTCCACCCTACCCGCACCAATTCCACTCCGCACCTCAAATATTCTCCCCCAACTCCCCTCCAGCTCCCACACCCAAAAACAAAGGGCCGGCACCTCGCGGCACCGACCCTTCGAATTTTTCTCAGCTGTTTCCGGGGTCACCCCGGAATCAACTCAGTAGCGCAGACGCAGACCAACGTTGAACGTGATCTCGTCCTTACCAGCGCTCAGACCGCCAGCGAGGTCGAGGTTGGTGGTCAGCCCGTAGTACAGGCGGCCAAAACCAGCCCATTCGTTGGTGACGTCGATGTTCGACCAAGCCGCACCAGCGTGGGCTTCAAAACGACCCCAGCGACCACGGAAGTGCGGGCGCACATAGAGGCTCGCGTCGTTGTCCGAACCAACTGGGCTGTTGTCGAAGCCGTAGAAGGCCGCGCCAACTTCCGTCACGAAGTGAATGTTGCTGGTCACAGGAATGTAACCACCAATGCCGACGTTGGCAGCCCACAGGTCAGCCGAGTCACGAGCCGTGTCCACCGAGCTCCACGCACCACCAGCGGTGAGGTAGAAGTTCTGGAACGGGGAGTAGCTCAGGGAGAGACCCACGCCGTCGGACGAATCCAGACCAGGAGTGTCGAACTCGGTGTGGAGCCAGCCCACTTCGAGGAGGTTGTAGGACAGGTCGGATGGAACCGCAGCCACAGGAGCCGCAGGAGCAACCGGAGCAGGAGCCGGCGTGCCAGCAAAGGCGGAACCAGCGACAGCAGCGCTGACAAGAGCGATAGCGAGTTTAGTCATGTTGTTGTTTTCGGTAGGTTGGGGGGAACTCCCGCCGGATCAGGACATGCCCGCGGGGGAAGCCGTCTTTGGCCCGATGCCGCTTTGTTGTCAAACATTCATTTTCAACCCCGGCACTCTCCCCTCCCCCCTCGTTTTTCACACTCGGTTCATGCCCCGGAACGAAACCGCCCATCACTCACCGCCCCAGCCGCCGCCCTAACCGAACCCGCACGTCCTCCGCAAACCTCGCAATCTTCCCCAGCGTGAACTCCAGTATGTCCAGCCCGTCATCCGCCATCAGCGGCGTCAGATCCATCGCATACTCCGCCAGTTCCGCCGTGTCCGACGCATGCGAATTGAAGAACGTCGCATTCGCTCGCCGCCGCCCCGCCACCGCCAGATCATAACGCTTCCCACCCGCAATCTGCGAATCAAACACCCCATTCAGCGCCGCCGCGATGTTCTCATGCCCCGAAACATCGTGCACCACTTTCTCCCCGTCATCCATCCAGTCCAGATTCCGCCACCCCTCGCACCCGTACAACGCCCGCGGCCGCTCCCCCGCCGGAAGGCTCCGAATCGCCTCCACCAGCGCCACCAGCACCCCAAGATGCGTGTCATGCTTGTCCGCAGGATTGTGCGTGTACACATACTCCGGCCGCGTCGCCTTCAGCACCCGCACCAAGTCCTCCCTCAACCGCCCGTCCTCCGCGCTCTTCACCGCACTGCTCGGATAATCCAGCTGAATCATCGCCCCATACCGACCCATCACCGCCGCCGTCTCCTGCTCCACACGCCTCACCTCCATCATCTCCTCATCCGAATACCCCGCATAATCCCCAATCCGCGAACTCCCCCCGCCATTCGTGCACGTCACCCCTCCAAACCACCGCTCCCCTCCATGGAAACACGCCAGAATCCCATGCAGCGCCATGAACTCCAGATCGTCCTGATGCGCCCCCACCCCAAGATGCGTCACACGCCCCAGCGCCTCGCCCTCAGGCTTGCCGTCCGGAATGAATACTCGCGCCGTAGTCAGATGAAATTCCATAAGTCGTCGTCTTTTAAGGTTCACAAAATCGCCGGCAGGCTCGCCGCCGCCACCGCCTGCCCCACCCGGCGGCTCTTCTCATCAGGCAACTGCACACTCACCCGCCCCGCCAGCTCCGGAAACTCCGCCGCACACACTTCCTTCGCCTTCGCCAATAGAATATCACCCCCCGGCCCAGTCGTCACCCGCCCCAGGATCAGCAGATGCCGGAAATCATAAAACGCCGCGTAGTAACCAATCGAATACCCAAGATACACCCCGATCGTCTCGTAAATCGCCGCCGCCCGCAAATCCCCAGCACCCATCAGCGCCTGCACTTCCTTCAGCCGCTCCGGCAACCCCATCCCCTCCGGCAACTCAATCCCCGCCGCCGGCAGCAGCTTGTTCACCGCCTGCTGCGAAAAATACAACGCCCCCACTCCGCGGTCACCCGACCATTCCTCCACCGCCGCCTCAGGATTCATGTCCACCGGCGCAAACGCCAGCTCGCTCAGCCACCCAGTCATCTGCCCGCTCATGTCCAGATAACCCGCCGCCTCGCTCGACCCCATCGCAATCCCCAGCACCCCGCTCTCCCCTAGCGACATCGCCCCGGCCAGCGCCGTCACATCCCCGTCATTCGCCACCTCCAGCGGAATCTGCCACTCGCGCTGCAATCGCCGGAACAATTGCCTCGCCTCATCATACCTCTCCTCCGGAATACTCCGCAGCAGCGACGCCACCATAAACTGGTTGTCCACAATAATCCCCGCTGAACTCCCCCCGATCGCATCCACCCGCGGCAAATGCGACGCCGCCGTCCGCAATCCCTCCGCCAGATGCTGATAATGATAATCCGGATCCGCCTGGTTCTTCGGATCCCACGGAATCTCATGCGCCCACACCACCTCGCCTCCCTCCACCGCCGCCAGCTTGAAATCACTCGCCCCAAGATCAAACCCAATCCGGCATCCATCCAGGTGCCCACCCAGCGGCCGCACATTCTCATGAGTTTCCGGAATCGCCTCCAGCGCCACTCCCTCAATCACTAGCGGCTTCCCATACGCCTTCCTCATGCTCTCCGCATCAAACGCCCTCGCCCCTCCCGGCCCATACGCCGCCGCCAGAGCCTCCGCCACCCCCGCAGGCCCAGCCACCAGCACCCGCCAACCCCCGCGCGCCCACAATAGCATCTTCAGCAAACGCTCCGCATACCGCATGTCCTCCACCCCTGGCACCGCCGCCATCACACTCTCATACCTCGTCACCCGCCCAGCCTCGCCCTCCAGCGCCATCACCAACGGCACCGCACCCCTCGCCTCCGCACTCGCCACCACCGCCCGATCCCACAACGCCGCCGGCTGAAACCCGGGATCAAGCGGCGCAACAAACCGGGGACGGACAACAACAGGAGTTTCAACAGATGCAGGCATCCCCAGCACTCGTGACAATCCAACCCTTTCTCTACGCCGCAGGCACCTCATTTGCATACTTTTTCACACACACCCACCCGCACCCAATGCCTTTCAGCATCGGGAAAGTGCCAAACTTAATCTATCCACCCGGACAATCCCGGCCCCCTCACCCCGCCGCCGCCACCTGCACCTTCGGGAACAACGGCTGCGGCTCGCCCAGCACATGCCCGTCAGGCAGCATCCCCCACCGCAAATCCCCAAGCGTCAGCCCCACCGGAGGCACCCAGTTCAATTGCCCCTGAATCCGCGCCGCCGTCTCAGGCATCGCCGGCGACAGCATCACCGAAAAATGCGCCATCGCCTCCGCCACATGCCGCATGATCGACGCCACCGCGTCCGCATTCGCCGGATCCTTCGCCAGCTTGAACGGTGCCGTCTTGTCCACAAACTCATTCGCCAGTCGCGCCCCATCAATAATGTCCGCCAGCACCTGATGAATCTGCCACGTCTTCATGTGCCCAAGCGCCTTCCCTGGCAGCGCCACCACCGCCTCCCGCAACCCCGCATGCAGCTCGGAATCATGCGTCGTCGCCACAAGGGTTCCACCAAGATACTTCCGCGCCATGTTCAGGGTCCGGTTCAGCAGGTTCCCCAGAATGTCCGCCAGATCTTTGTTATAACGCACCAGAATCCGCTCCTCGCTGATGTCGCTGTCCCCGCCCGTCGCAATGTCCGCCAGCAGAAAATACCGCAACCCATCCGCCCCCACCACGTCCGCAATCGCATTCGGATCCACCAGATCCGCAATCACCTTCACCACCGCGTCATCCTCGATCTTCTCGCTCTTGCTCACCTTCTTCCCCTTCATGTTCCACCACCCGTGCACCAGGATCTTCGGCATCTGCTCGTCAGGCACGCCGCACGCATGCAGCATGATCGGCCAGTAAATCCCATGCGCCGGAATCAGAATGTCCTTCCCGATCACATGCGCGTCACACGGCCACAGATCCTCCCACCGCGGCAACCCCGACACCTCCGGCTCACGATCCCGGAACCCCGCAAAACTCGCGTAGTTCGTCAGCGCATCAAACCACACAAACGTCACGTAATCGTCGTCAAACGGCAGCGGAATCCCCCAGGTCAGCCGCGACTTCGGCCGCGAAATGCACAGGTCCATCCCCTCGCTGTCCTTCACCGCATTCAGCAACTGGGTCTGCCGGTTCGCCGGATAAATCATGTCCGGATGTGTCTCAAGGTACCCGCGCAGCCACGCCGTATGATCACTCAGCCGGAAATAATAGTTCTCCTCCTCCCGCTCCTCCACCAGCCCCCACTGCCCACCCCAGCTCCCGTCGGCCTCCCGGTCCTTCTCGTTCAGAAACTGCTCCTGTCTCACCGAATACCACCCGCGCAGGCTCTTCTTGTAGATCTGCCCCTCGTCAAACAGCTGCTGCAGCATGTCCTGCACCACCCGCTTGTGCCGCACATCCGTCGTCTCCACCCACCCGTCCGGCCGCACATTCAACCGATCCCACAACGCAATGAACCGATCCGACACTTCCCTCACAAAAACCTCCGGCGTCACCCCCGCCTTCTCCGCACTCAACTGCACTTTCTGCCCGTGCTGGTCCAGCCCGCTCAGAAAATACACCTCGCTCCCAGCCAGCCGCTTGAACCGCGCCATCGTGTCCGCAAGTATCTTCTCGTAGGCATGCCCGATGTGCGGCGCACCATTCGTGTAATCGATCGCGGTCGTGATGTAAAACTGCTTGCCCATACCTCCCACCCATGACGGACCCGCCCAGCCCTTCAACGGCAAACGATCCTCCGCCGCACTCGTGGAACCTCATCCCCGTTGCACCACCCCGCCTCCTCCCTCCCCTTCCCCCCATCATGAAACTCCCCCTCATCGCTCTCCTCGCCTCTTCCCTCTCCGCCGCCGCCCAGGTCACGTTCCTCGACCCCGCCGCCTCCGCCCTCGTCGCCCAGGACGCCAAAATCGTCACGCTCGGCTCCGGCATGAAATTCACCGAAGGCCCAGTCTGGATCCCCGCACGCCAATCCCTCGTCTTCTCCGACATCCCCTCCGCCAAACTCATGCAGTGGCAGGACGGCAAAGGCGTCACGCCTCTCTCCGACGCCCTCAACCCTAACGGCAACACTCTCGACCGCAGCGGGCTCCTCGTCACCTGCCAGCACTCGGGCCGCAACATCATCCGCACCGAATCCAACGGCTCCACCACCGTCCTCGTCTCTTCCTTCGACGGCAAAAAACTCAGCTCCCCTAACGACGTCATCGTCCGAAAGGACGGCTCCATCTGGTTCACCGACCCCAATTACGGGGTCCCCACCGGCGAGAAAAAGGAACAGGACATCAACCGCGTCTACCGACTCGACCCAGCCACCAAAAAGGTCACCGCCGTCTCCTCCCTCTTCGAAATGCCCAACGGTCTCGCCTTCTCCCCGGACGAAAAAACCCTCTACATCGCCGACAGCGGCAAACCCCAGCGCGTCGGAGCCTTCCCCGTCAAAGACGACGGCTCCCTCGGCGATCCCAAATTCTGGCTCTCCGGCGGCTCCGACGGGCTCCGCACCGACTCCTCAGGCAATCTCTACACCACCGCCAGCGACGGGGTCCGCATCTACAACCCGGACGGCAAACAACTCGCTCGCATCACCTTCCCCGAAACCCCAGCCAACTGCACCTTCGGCGGCAAAGACTACAAAACCCTCTTCGTCACCGCCCGCACGTCCCTCTACTCCATCCAACTCAACATCGCCGGCAACGACCAGCGCTGACTCACTCGGCCCACGCTTCCTCACTCGGCTGCACTAGCCGCCGCCTCCTCCCGCTTCGCCATCACCCCGCGCACCGCCGCCGCCAGCAATGGCCGCGACCGCGCCGCCACAGGCGCCAGCGTCACGATAATCCGCGCATCCTCCAACCCAGCCAGCACCAGCGTCAGCCGCTGCATCTCCTCATCCACCTCCGCCCGCTCAATCTCCCCCCACGTCACCAGTTGCATCTCCCGATCCGGCCGGAAAAACGGGAAAATCTCCACCCCCAGCGGCGTCAGCAGTAGATACGCATGCCGCGTCAATCGCCACGCCGCCCGAAAACTCCACCCAGCCAGCAACAAAGGCACCACCGCCAGCCACCACGCCGGTCGGTGCTCAATCCGCTGCCACCACACATACCACACCCCCACCGCCGCCGCCAGACACACCAAGCCCACTACCACAAACGTCACCGCCTGGCCCGACCTCGTAAACCTCAACTCCTGGAACGGCGCAGCCATGTGCCCTCAAGCGCAGCGCGCCGCCTCCCAGCTCAATCCAGCGAATCAAGCCGCTTCACAATCTCAGACTTCGGCTGCACCCCAATGCTCTTGTGCTTCAACTCCCCGCCCTTGAAGTAGAACAACGCAGGAATGTTCCGGATGCCATACTCCACCGCAAGGTCTCCAGCGTCATCCACATTCACCTTCGCCACCTTCACCGCACCCTTCTTCTCCTCCGCAATCTCGTCCAGCACCGGCCCCAGCATCTTGCACGGACCGCACCACTCCGCCCAGAAATCCACCACCACCGGCACCGCCGATTGAAGCACTTCCGCTTCAAAATTGTCCTTCGTTACCTGAATCACTGATGCGCTGGCCATGGGTTTCGATTGTTGGTTGTTTGAAGTCGACGCCTTCGCGTGTTCCCATGACAGTGCGTCGGCTTTCGCCGCTGACAACGAAAAAAAACACACCCTGCGGCTCCGTCTCCGGAACGCGCAGGGTGTGTGCGGATTTTTTGCTCCAGGCAAGCCTCAAGGCCCGCTCAGCGCAGGAAGGTCGTCAGGTAAAACGCAGCAATCGCGCCCACCACGCCAACGAAAAGAAAAATTACAGGTCCCATTTGATTTGTCAGGATAATTTCAGTTTCAGAACTCAGGGAGCTTCCGGACGGGCCGGAATCTTCGGCTGCAGGCGCTCATACTCGGAAGTAATCCCGCCAGCGTCGTCCTTCTTGTCAAAGGGCGAGTAATCCATCGGCAGCTTCACTCCCTGCGGCGGAATGTTCTTCATCCACGCTTCCTTGTTCGATGACGTCCCCTCAGAGAAGAAACTCACCTTATCAAGGCAGGACAACGCACCAATCACCGCCGCAATCGCACCCACCAAAGCCACCCAGCCCATGATGTTCAACGGCCCTTCGTTGACTTCTTCCTCTTCCTCAAACTGCGCACCACGCACCGCCACGCTGCTCACTGGCGCAGCCGGTGCCGCCCCTGGCGACAACTTCACCGTCGCCTTCGGCATCGCCTGTGGCATCGGAGCCGTCCCGCCAATCTTCGTCGTCTGCTTCGCCAGCACTGGACTCGTCGGACGCGCCGGTGGCGAGGACAATGGAATCGTCTTGCTCCCAACAGGCGCCGTCGGCGGTGCCGGACGCGGCACCCCACCCGGTGCAGGCGGCGCTCCCGGCGTCGCCGGACGCGGAGCCGCAGAAAGTGGCACCGTCGGCGCTCCCGGACGGGGCGGCGGAGCCATCGGAGGACGCGGAGCCGACGGCGGTGGCGGAGCCGATGCAACTGTCTCACCCTCAGCACCAGGTGCCTGCGGCTTCAAAGTAATGCGCACCGTCTCCTTCTTCAACGGAACCGCTGGTGCGGCAATGTTCGGACGCGGTGGGGTGGGATTAGGATTCTCCTGGTCACTCATAGGGAATTTTCGGGTACTGAAATTTCACGGACAATTGGCAGTTTCGCCAGAGGGTGTCAACACTTCACATGACGAAATCATCAGCGTCCCCTCTCCCTCCCTTCTCCCCAATCCCCCCTCCATAGTCAACCGTCCGGAATTTGGGCGGTTGCGAGGCACGGATTGTGCAAGTTCCCATTCCCATGGCAGGCCACCCCCAGCAGGATCCGCCTCCCGCAACGTCGCTGATCACGCTCGCCGGAGGCTCCGTTCTCTTCTCTCTCTCCTCAGATTCCCCAGACGCCTCGGCCTTCCTCCGCACCAACGCCCGCCACGCCGCCACCCAACGCCGCGAAATCCGCCTCGCCGTCGAATCCGCCAACCCTCGCCCAGGCGACGACTGGGAAGACATCCCCATGACCCCAGACGGCCCCGGCCGCTGGATCTGCGCCCTCCCACTCGTCTCCCCAGGCTTCTTCGAAGCCCGCGCCTTCCTCCTCCCACCCAATTCCTCCACCCCAGTCTGGCCCGCCGCACCAGGCAACGTCGGCATCAAGGTCCAACCCGCATGGACCGCCGCCGGATGCTCCATCTATAAAGCCTTCGTCCGCATGTTCCGCCCGGAACAGCCACCCCACGACCCCGCCGCCGTCGCCGCCCTCGACCGCGACGGCTGGTCCGCCATCCCTCCCTCCGGCACCTTCCGCGCCCTCGCCGCCCACATGGACCGCATCCTCGGCACCATGGGCTTCCACATCGTCCTCCTCCTCCCTCCCTTCCCAGTCCCCACCACCCACGCCCGCATGGGCCGCTTCGGCAGTCCCTTCGCCTCCCTCGACTTCAAATCCGTCGACCCAGCCTGCGCCGAATTCGACGGCCGCACCACTCCGCTCGAACAATTCTCCGAACTCGCCGACGCCATCCACGCCCGCCACGGCCGTCTCTTCATCGACATCCCCATCAACCACACCGGCTGGGCCTCCCGTCTCCTCCAGCACCACCCGGAATGGTTCGTCCGCAACCCCGACGGCTCTTTCCACTCCCCAGGCGCATGGGGCGTCACATGGGCCGACCTCGTCGAACTCGACTACCGCCACCTCCCTCTCTGGCAGGAAATCGCCGACGTCTTCCTATTCTGGTGCCGCCAAGGTGTCGATGGCTTCCGCTGCGACGCCGGCTACATGATCCCTCTCCCCGTCTGGGAATACCTCACCGCTCGCGTCCGCGACGAATTCCCCGACACCGTCTTCCTCCTCGAAGGGCTCGGCGGCCCGCTCAAAGTCACGCTCGACCTCCTCACCCGCGGCGGTCTCGACTGGGCCTACAGCGAACTCTTCCAGAACCACTCCCGCAGCGCCGTCGATTGGTACCTCCCCCAGGCCCTCGACGCCTCCAGCTCCCACGGGCTCCACGTCCACTACGCAGAAACCCACGACAACGAACGGCTCGCCTCCCGCTCGGAATCATGGGCCCGCATGCGCACCGCCCTCGCCGCCCTCACTTCCGTTCAGGGCGCGTGGGGCATCACCTGCGGGGTCGAATGGTTCGCCTCGGAACGGGTCCTCGTCCACGGAGCCAGCCCGCTCCACCCGGAACGCGCCCCAGGCCAGGAAGCCGCCATCGCCACGCTCAACCACCTCCTCTCTTCCCACCCAGCCTTCGCCTCCAACGCCACTCTCCGTCTCCTCCCCGTCCTCGGCGGCGAGGTCATCGCTCTCCTCCGCTCCGTCCCGGAAAACCCTCACGCCTCTCTCCTCGTCCTCGTCAATCTCGACCCCGATCACCCACACCCGGCCTCATGGCACGCCGCCGATTTCTCCCCACCCCCCGGCGCGCTCTGTCTCTTCTCTGGCCTCTCCCCATCCCCCATCCCTTCCCCGGACGGTCTCCTCCACCTCACTCTCCCTCCCGCCGCCGTCTTCTGTCTCCCCGTCTCCTCCCGCCCCATCCCCGCACAAAACAAATCCCTCGACGCCCTCCGCTCCCACGCCGCCTCGCTCGTCGCCTCCTCCGATTCCTCCTCCGCTCACCTCATCACCATCAACCTCCAGCGCGACGCCCGCCGCTCCATCGTCGCCCCCGCAGACGCCACACTCAAAGTCGTCCACCACCTCCCCTTCTCGGTCTCCGCCGGTTCCATCCCATTCCCCTCACTCCCCGACGGCCATCTCCACGCAGCCACCATCCCTAGCGGCTTCCACCCCGGCCCCTCCCTCCTCGCCTCCATCCGCAACGGCCGCTCTCTCTCCCGCCTCTCCATCCCGCTCGTCCCACCCCAACCACTCCCCGGCAGCTTCCCCGAATTCTCCGGCACCCAAATCCGTCAGCAACCGGACCTCCACGTCCTCCTCACCAACGGCACCGGTGCCATGAGCCATGTACGCGCCGCATGGAACTCCATCCGCTCCCAATACGACGCCCTCCTCGCCGCCAACCCCGACGCCTCCGTCCCCACCGACCGCCGCATCCTCCTCACCCGCTGCCGCGCATGGATCGTCCGCCGCGGCTTCAGCACCGAACTCAACGCCGACTGCTGCACCCGCGTCATCCGGCTCTCCTCCTCCCACGCCGCATGGGAATTCCTCGTCCCCACCGGCAACGGGCAACGCATCGCCCTCACTCTCACGCTCCACCTCGTCCACAACTCTAACCGCTGTCTCCTCCACTTCTCCCGCACCGACTCCCACCCCCAGGAGGTCTCCCTCATCCTCCGACCCGACATCGAAGACCGCTGCTTTCACGACAAAACCACGCTCGCCAACGGCCACTTCGATTCCATGGCCGCCGCCACGCTCCCCTCACCCCACGGCTTCGCCCAACCCTGCCGCGATGGCTTCCTCGTCCTCCATTCCTCAAACGCAGCCTTCTCCCCAGCCCCGGAATCCCTATCCATTTCCCACCCGCTCGACGCCGCACGCGGTCTCGGCCATTCCTCCGATCTCTTCAGCCCAGGCTTCTTCTCCGGCACTCTCGCCCCCAATCTCCCCATCGTCCTCGACGCCGCCCTCTCCTCCTCTCCTTCCCTCCCCGCCGATCCCCCACCTCTCCCCAGCCCGACCCCATGGTCGCTCCGCGACGCGCTCCTCCAGTTCGTCGTCCGCCGCGACTCCGGCCACACCATCATCGCCGGCTACCCATGGTTCCTCGACTGGGGCCGCGACACGCTCATCGCCCTCCGCGGTCTCATCGCCGCAGGCGACACCGATACCTCCCGCCGCATCCTCCTCACCTTCGCCCAATTCGAAGACCGCGGCACGCTCCCTAACATGATCCGCGGGAGCGACTGCTCCAACCGCGATACCTCGGACGCCCCGCTCTGGTTCTTCACCGCCACCGCCGACCTCGTCCGCGCCACCGGCCCTGCCTTCCTCGACGAATCCGCCGGCGGTCGCCCCATCCGCGCCATCCTAGGATCCATCATCGCCCACTATCAATCCGGCACCCCCAACGGGATCCACACCGACCCAGCCTCCGCTCTCGTCTTCAGTCCCTCCCACTTCACATGGATGGACACCAACCACCCAGCCGGAACCCCGCGCGAAGGCTACCCCATCGAAATCCAGGCGCTCTGGCACGCCGCCCTCTCGTTCATGGGCACCCACGGCGGCGACCCATCCTGCGCCCAGCTCGCCCTCCGCGTCGCCCACTCCATCGAATCCCTCTTCCCTCACCCCTCCGAGGGCTGGCTCGCCGACTGTCTCCACGCTCCCTCCGGCACCCCAGCCGCCCTCGCCTCCCGCGACGACCACCTCCGTCCTAACCAGCTCTTCGCCGTCACGCTCGGCGCTGTCTCCAACCCCGACCGCGCCGCCGCCATCATCCACGCCTGCTCCGAACTCCTCGTCCCGGGAGCCATCCGCACGCTCGCCGACCGACCCGTCTCCCTCCCGCTCCCCATCCTCCGCAACGGCCACCTCCTCAACGACCCGCTCCACCCGTTCTGGCCCCACTACTCCGGCGACGAAGACACCCGCCGCAAACCAGCCTATCACAACGGCACCGCATGGCCATGGCCCATGCCTTCCCTCGCCGAAGCCTTCCTCCTCTCCAATCTCCCAAACTCCCTCCCAGCCGCCCGCGCCATCCTCGACAGCGCCGCCGCTCTCCTCTCCTCCAACTGCCTCGGCCATCTCCTCGAAATCACCGACGGTGCCTCGCCCCACTCCCCTGGCGGCTGCGGCGCTCAGGCATGGTCCGTCAGCGAACTCCTCCGCGTCCGCAAGCTCCTCGACTCCTCCGCTCTCCGCCAGTAATACCCGTCATCGCAGTCATCCCAGCCACACCCGGCACGCCACCTGCTTTTAAGTAATCCGCCACTCCATCTCATGAAGAACGTCCAGATCATCAACGTCGCCCCTAGCATCCCGAAGCAGATCCGCTTCCTCGAGGAACTCGCCCGCAACGCATGGTGGTGCTGGAACGCGGAAGCCCAGCAGCTCCTCCGCCGCATCGACCCAACCCTCTGGCGCGATTGCACCGGCAGCCCTCTCGAATTCCTCCGCCGGGTCTCCCGCCCCACCCTCGAAGCCCTCGCCGAAGACACCGGCTTCCAAACCCAGCTCGCTCGCCTCGAAACCCGCTTCCGCGAATGCACCGCCTCCGATTCCCTCGGGCTCCACGGGCTCGTCGCCTACTTCTCCCTCGAGTTCGGCCTCCACGAAAGCATCAAACTCTACAGCGGCGGTCTCGGGGTCCTCGCCGGTGATCACCTCAAAGCCGCCTCCGATGTCGGCGTCAATCTCTGCGGCGTCGGCCTCTTCTACCACCAGGGCTACTTCGAACAGAAACTCAACCACGACGGCTGGCAGCAGGAACACTACCAGCTCAACGAAATCGAAAACCTCCCCATGCGCCTCGCCCGCAACCCCGCCGGCGAAGCCATCCACATCACCGTCCCCTTCCCCGATGGCATCTGCCACCTCCGGGTCTGGGACCTCAAGGTCGGCGGGATCTCCCTCTTCCTCATGGACGCCAACCTCGGCGAAAACCCGCCGCACTACCGCGACCTCACCGCTCGCCTCTACGGCGGTGACCACTTCATGCGGCTCCGCCAGGAACTCCTCCTCGCCATCGGCGGCTTCCGCGCCCTCGTCGCCATGGGCATGGAACCCGAAGTCTGCCACATGAACGAGGGCCACGCCGGCTTCCTCAGCGTCGCCCGTCTCGAATTCCTCACCAAACACAAGGGTCTCGACATCGACTCCGCCTGCGAGGTCGCCTCCCGCGCCAATGTCTTCACCACCCACACGCCCGTCCCCGCAGGCAACGAAACCTTCCCCGTCGCCCTCATAGAGGAACACATGAAGGCCCTCGAACCGGAAACCGGTGTCCCCCCATGGCGCGTCATCGAATGGGGCCGCGCCCCCGGCGACAAAGACAGTCCGCTCTCCATGACCATCCTCGGGCTCCGCATGGCCCAGCGCGCCAACGCCGTCTCCAAACTCCACGGCGATGTCTCCCGCGGCATGTGGCAGCACGTCTTCCCTCAACACCTCCGCGACGAGGTCCCCGTCCAGCACGTCACCAACGGCATCCACGCCCCCACATGGGTCTCGCCGGAAATCCTCGCCCTCCTCCAGACGTTCCTCGGCGCTGACTGGGAAAAATCCGCCCTCAACCCGCGCGACCTCGCACGCATCAACGACATCCCCGACGAGGAACTCTGGCGCGCTCACGAAATGGCCCGCAGCCGTCTCCTCCGCACCGCCCGCGACGCCATGTCGCACCAACTCTCCGCTCGCAACGCCACCCGCGCCGAACTCTCCGCCGCCCGCGGGGTACTCGACCCTGACATCCTCACCATCGGCTTCGCACGCCGCGCCGCCAGCTACAAACGCGCCACGCTCCTCCTCCGCGACCCGGAACGTCTCCAGGCCCTCCTCGGCAGCAAGGACCGCCCAGTCCAGTTCATCTTCGCTGGCAAAGCCCACCCCGCAGACCACCACGGCAAGGACTTCATCCGCCAGGTCGTCGACGTCTCCCGCCGCACCGGGGTCCGCCACCGTTTCCTCTTCCTCGAAAATTACGACATGCGCCTCGCCCGCGCCCTCGTCCAGGGCGCCGATGTCTGGCTCAACACCCCACGCCGCCGCATGGAAGCCAGCGGTACCTCAGGCATGAAAGCCGCCATCAACGGCTGTCTCAATGTCTCCATCCTCGACGGCTGGTGGTGCGAAGGCTACGCCCCAGACTGCGGCTGGGCCATCGGCAATGGCGAGGAATACGAAGACGATGAATACGGCGACGCCATCGAATCCGCCGCCCTCTACCGCATGCTCGAAGACGACATCGCCCCGCTCTTCTACGCCCGCTCCGGCGGCGGCGACCCCGCTGGCTGGGTCGCCATGATGAAAGCCTCCATCCGCATGGGCCTCGGCTTCTTCACCACCAGACGCATGGTCACAGAATACCGCGACAAATTCTACATCCCTGCCTCCAAACACTACCGCCACCTCATGGCCGGCTCCGGCACCGCAGCCATCGCCCTCAATGCACAGCGTCTCCGCCTCGACTCCGCGTGGCACCACGTCCGCGTCCACTCGCCTCAACCGGACCGCGACCTCCGCGCCCTCCACTCCGGCGACTCTTTCAGCCTCGTCACCTCCGTCTTCCTCGGCCAACTCTCCCCGGAAGAGGTCTCCGTCGAACTCTGCACCGGCCCCGCCGACGCCGGCAACCAGATCAAATCCCCAACCTTCCACCCCATGGCCCTCCGCAAATCCACCCCGGATGGCTGGCACGAATACGTCATCACCGTCCCCTGCCCATCCAGCGGCCGCTTCGGTCTCTCCGCCCGTGTCCTCCCTGCCGGCGGCGAATGGAAGGCCGCTTCCCCGGGATACGTAACATGGTCGGAGTAGTCCGAGTCCCCCCTCGCCAACTCCCAACCGCGCCCTCTTCGTGTCCAATCCGCGCATCCTCATCGTCACCCCGGAAATCACCTATCTGCCGGAAGGCATGGGCAATATGGCCCAGCGGATGCACGCCAAAGCCGGCGGGCTCGCCGATGTCTCCGCCTCCCTCGTCGCCGCACTCTTCGAACTCGGCGCAGATGTCCACGTCGCCCTCCCTAACTACCGTCAGATGTTCCACGCCGATGTCTACGACATCTTCAGCCAGGAACTCAAAACCATCCGCGAACGGCTCCCGGAAGAACGCATCCATCTCGCCGAAGACCGCATCTTCTACTACCGCGACACCGTCTACTCCAACTACGGCGGCGAAAACCCGCGCATCGCCCTCGCCTTCCAGCGCGAGGTCATCAACAACATCATCCCTCGCGTCGCTCCAGACCTCATCCACTGCAACGACTGGATGACAGGCCTCATCCCCGGAGCCGCCCGCCGCTACCGCATCCCCACGCTCTTCACAGTCCATAACATCCACACCGAAAAACTCACGCTCGACCAGATCGAAGCCAGCGGCATCGACGCCGCCCTCTTCTGGCAGCACCTCTACTACGACAAGCCGCCCCTCAACTACGAGTCCGCTCGCCCCCACGTCCCCGTCGATCAGCTCGCCTCCGGCATCTTCGCCGCCCACTACATCAATACCGTCAGCCCTTCCTTCCTCGACGAGGTCGCCGACGGTCAGCACCACTTCGTCCCGCCAGCCGTCCGTCAGGAAATCTGGAACAAACGCTCCGCCGGTTGCGCCGTCGGCATCCTCAACGCCCCGGACGCTAGCTACTCCCCTGCCCAGGACATCTGTCTCCCTCTCAAATACAACGCCGATTCCTTCACCGAGGGCAAACGCGCCGCCAAAACCGCCCTCCAGGAACGTCTCGGCCTCGACATCAACCCGGACGCCCCTCTCCTCTTCTGGCCCAGCCGTCTCGACCCCGTCCAGAAAGGCCCGCAACTCCTCACGGAAATCCTCTACCGCACCATCTCCGATTACTGGCCGGACGGTCTCCAGCTCGTCGTCGTCGCCAATGGCGACTACCAGCGCCACTTCGCCGACATCGTCCGCCGCCACGAAATCCAGAAACGCGTCGCCGTCTGCAACTTCAACGAATCCCTCAGCCGTCTCGCCTACGCCGCCGCCGACTGCGTCCTCATGCCGTCCTCCTTCGAACCCTGCGGTCTCCCCCAGATGATCGCTCCCATCTACGGCACCCTAACCATCGCTCACAACACCGGCGGGCTCAAAGACACGGTCTCCCACCTCTCGCCAGACGGCACTTCCGGCAACGGCTTCGTCTTCGACTTCTTCGACGCCACCGGCCTCCGCTGGGCCATCGACGAAGCCGTCCGCTTCCACCACCGCCCCGCCGCCGAACGCCACACCATCATCCGCAGGGTCATCACCGAATCCGTCGCCCGCTTCAACCACGCCGCCACCGCCCGACACTACTTCGATATCTACGAAGACATGCTCCACCGGCCGCTCATCGTCACCGAATCCGAAAACGCGCCGCCCGCACCCCCACCCCGGCCGCCCAAATCCCCCGCCGCCCCACGCGCCAAATCCGCTCGCGCCCCGCGCCCCAAACCCGCCGCCTCCACCCGCTCCAAGGCCGCCCCCTGACTCCTCTCTCGCTACGCCCGACCCCCGAAGGCCGCCCGCTCAACGCTCATTTCCCATGTCGGCCACCAAAGAACGCAATCAGGCGCCCGCCAAACCCCGCGCCAAACGGAAATCCATCGCCGCTCCCACAGCGGCCACTAACTCCCCCGCGCCCGCGTCGCCGCCCGCACCGCCGCAACTCCGCGACGACCCATGGCTCGCCGCCTTCCTCCCGGACCTCGACCGCCGCGCCGCAAACACCGCCGCCCTCCGCGAGCGTCTCATCGGCCCCTCCGGCTCGCTCTCCTCCTTCGCCTCAGGCCACCTCCACTACGGTCTCCACCGCACCACCTCCGGCTGGGTCTTCCGCGAATGGGCCCCTAACGCCACCGCCCTCTTCCTCGTCGGCGACCACTCCAACTGGCAGGAACTCCCCCACTGCGCCGCCTTACGCATCAACGACCACGGCGACTGGGAACTCCACCTCCCCCACGACGCCCTCCACCACGGCATGCACTACCGTCTCTCCATGCACTGGAACGGCGGCAAGGGCGACCGCATCCCCGCATGGGCCCGACGCGTCGTTCAGGACCCCTCCACTCTCATCTTCTCCGCTCAGGTCTGGGAATCCCCGCCCTTCCTCTGGCAACACCCGCGCCCCCTCACCGCCAATCGCCCGCCCCTCATCTACGAATGCCACGTCGGCATGGCCCAGGAAGCCGCCAAGGTCGGCACATGGCAGGAATTCGAACTCCGCATCCTCCCGCGCATCGCCGCCGCAGGCTATAACACGATCCAGATCATGGGGGTCCTCGAACACCCCTACTACGGCTCCTTCGGCTACCACGTCAGCAGCTTCTTCGCCCCTAGCTCACGCTTCGGCACCCCGGAAGAATTCAAATCCCTCGTCGACGCCGCCCACGCCCTAGGCATCGCCGTCATCATCGACCTCGTCCACTCCCACGCCGTCAAAAACGAAATCGAAGGGCTCTCCCACTTCGACGGCTCCCCCTACCAGTACTTCCACGACGGCCCACGCGGCTTCCACCCAGCATGGGACTCCCGCTGCTTCGACTACTCCAAACCCGCCGTCCTCCACTTCCTCCTCTCTAACACCCGCTACTGGATCGAGGAATTCCACCTCGACGGCTTCCGCTTCGACGGGGTCACCTCCATGCTCTACATGGACCACGGTCTCGGCAAGGTCTTCTCTTCCTACCAGGATTACTTCAATCCCTCCGTCGACGAAGACGCCCTCGCCTACCTCGCCCTCGCCAACGATCTCATCCATTCCCTCAACCCCTCCGCCCTCACCATCGCCGAAGACGTCAGCGGCATGCCCGGGCTCGTCAGTCCCACCTCCTCCGGCGGCACCGGCTTCGACTTCCGCCTCGCCATGGGCGTCCCCGACATCTGGGCCCGTCTCGCCTCCAAGGTCGAAGACGAAAACTGGCACGTCGAACACCTCTACCACGAACTCACCACCCGCCGCCCGGAAGAAAAGGTCATCGCCTACGTCGAAAGCCACGACCAGGCCATCGTCGGCGGCAAAACCCTCCTCTTCCGTCTCCTCGACGCCTCCATCTACCACGGCATGGCCCGCGCCCACTCGGACCCCCACACCGACCGCGGCATCGCCCTCTGCAAAATCGCCCGCCTCCTCACCTTCGCCACCGCAGGCCACGGCTACCTCAACTTCATGGGCAACGAATTCGGCCACCCGGAATGGATCGACTTCCCACGCGAAGGCAACGCATGGTCCTGCCATTACGCTCGCCGTCAGTGGTCGCTCCGCGACGACCCGCTCCTCAAATTCAGCGCCCTCGGCGACTTCGACCAGGCCATGCTCGCCACCCTCGGCACCCCAGCCCTCTTCTCCCACTCTCCTCACCTCCTCGACTCCCACGTCGCCCACCAGACGCTCATCTTCGAACGCGGCCCGTTCCTCTTCCTCATCAACCTCCACCCGTGGAACAGCCCAGTCGACCACCCAGTCCCCTGCTCCCCAGGTTCATGGCAACTCGTCCTCTCCACCGACGAACCCCGCTTCGCAGGCCTCAACCGCCTCCGCCCAGACCAGTCCTTCCTCTCCCGCCCAGTCTCCCACGGCCACGAAATCCTCGTCTACCTCCCCGCCCGCTCCGCCCTCGTCCTCCAAAAATCCAATACCTGATTCCAGCTTCCTCCTTCCTCACTTCACCTTCTTCCTTCTCACTTCTTCCTTCCGGTTTTCGACTTCTCACTTCTCACTTCTCACTTCTAACTTCTAACTTCACTTTCTTCCACGCCTCTTCCATCTCGTCCAGCGTCGCCCCCGCCCCCTTCCCCTCCGCCTCCAGACGTTCCTCCATCGCCCCATAACGTCTCGCAAACTTCGCGTTCGCCGTCGCCAGCAGCACCTCCGGATCCAGCTTCAGCTTCCGCGCCAGATTCGCTACCGTAAACAACAGGTCGCCGATCTCCTCAGCCGTCGCCGCCGCATCCCCACTCGCCAGCGCCTCCTCGGTCTCCCCTAACTCCTCCCGAATCTTCTCCACCACCCCCGCCGCATCCGGCCAGTCAAACCCGGCCTTCGCTGCCTTCTTCTGCAGCTTCACCGCCCGCTGCAGTGACGGCAGCGCCCGACTCACCCCATCCATCGTCCGCACCACTTTCCCGCCCTTCTCGGCCTTCTTGATCTCATCCCACTGCGCCAGCACGCCCGCCGTGTCCGCCACCCCGCTCTCCCCATACACATGCGGATGCCGCCGGATCAGCTTCTCGGAAATGCCGTGCGCCACGCGGTCAAAATCAAATCCCCCAGTCTCCGACGCAATCTCCGCATGCAGCACCACCTGCAGCAGCAGATCGCCAAACTCCTCGCACATGTGCACCACATCCCCGTTCTGCACCGCCTCCAGCACTTCGTAAGCCTCCTCGATCAGATTCGGCATCAGGCTCTGATGCGTCTGCTCCTGATCCCACGGACACCCTCCCGGGCTCCGCAGATCATGCACAATCCGCTTCAGCCTCGTCAGGCCGTCCGCGTCTCCCGGTGGTGTCTTTCCTGCCATAACAATTTCAGTGCCCGAGGCCTTCGTGTTCTTTGATATACTCTTCCTTCAATCCCAGCGCCTCCGGCGCATGCAGCACCAGCATCTTCCGCCGCACATCCGCAGGCACCGTCGCCCGCGTCGCCCGCGACACCGTCACCATCAGCACCAGTGCCAGCGGCAATCCCCAGATCGCCGGCTGCTCCGCCAGCGTCCTCACCAGCGGATGCACCGCATACCACGCCTTCAACCCATCCGCTCCCCAGTTGTCAGCAAACATCGTGCTCACAATCGACACCAGGCTCAGCATCCCCCCAGCCAGCATCCCCGTCGCCGCTCCCTTCATCGTGATCCCGCGCCACCACGTGCTCAGAAACAACAGCGGGAAGTAACTCGTCGCCGCAATCGCAAACGCCCACCCCACCAGCATGTTGATCTCGAAATTCTCCACCACCAGCCCCAGCAGAATCGCCGCTCCCCCGCACACAAACGCAAACACCTTGAACATCTGCATCCGCTGCTCCGGCGTGCTCTGCGGCCGCAGAATCCGCCCGTAAATGTCATGGGCCAGCGCCCCCGTGATGCTCACCAGCAACCCGCTGAAAGTACTCATGAACGCCGCAAACGCCCCCGCGCACGTCACCCCGCTCAGCACACTCCCCCACACCCCGCCTAGCAGCAGCGGCAATTTCAGCACGCTCCCATCCGTCCCCTTCACCCCCGACGCCCCATTGTACAACTCAGGCATCAGATTCCTCCCCAGCACCCCGAACACCGGCGGGAACAGATAGAACACCCCAATCAGAATCATCACCCACATCGTCGTCCGCTTCGCCGCCACCCCGTCAGGATTCGTGTAGAACCTCACCAGAATGTGCGGCAGCCCAGCCGTCCCGCACACCAGCGCAATGATCAGCGAATACGTCCACAGCAGCGCATACGGCCGCGTATCCTCAATCTTCACCCCCGCCCCCTGCGCCGTCTTCGCAGGCTTCGACGACCTCGGCCCGAACGGCGCAATCCACGTCTCATCCGCAGGCACACTCACTTTCTTCGCCGTATCACTTGGCGGCAATGCCTCCCGCTTCACCCCTGCCCCCGAAGCCGCCTCCACCACCGTCACCCCAGCAGCCTTCTCCCCAGCCGTCACATTCGCCTTCAATTGCGACCCATACCCGCCAAACACCGCCACCAGCACAAACACCGGCACCGAAATCGCAAACATCTTCAGCCAGTACTGAAACGCCTGCACCAGCGTGATCCCCTTCATCCCCCCTAACGCCACATTCACCGTGATCACCGCACCCACCACCGCCACCCCAACCCAGTACGGCAACCCAGGAATGATATACGCCAGCGCCTTCCCCGCCCCGTTCATCTGCGGCATCGTGTAAAAGAACCCGATGAACAGCACAAACGTCACCGCAATCTTCCGGAACAATGGCGAATCAAACCGCCCCTCCGCAAAGTCAGGAATCGTATACGCCCCGAACCGCCGCAGCGGCCCCGCAATGAACAGCAGCAGAAACAGATACCCGCACGCATAACACACCGGATACCACAACGCATCATACCCGCTGCTCATCACCATCCCCGCTATCCCCATGAAACTCGCCGCACTCAGGTACTCACCAGAGATCGCCGACGCATTCCACCCCACACTCACCGACCGACCCGCCACAAAAAAATCCGACGCCGTCCGCGCCTTCCGCGCCGCCCAGAATCCCATCCAGATCGTCACCGCCACCGTCACCCCCGATAACACCACCACCCACCAGTCCAGCTTCAGCTCGATCGCCCCAACAGTCATCAACATCATGTCTTGCATCAGTTCAGTTCGTTGCAGAACCACCAGACACCCGCTCCTCAGCGCACGCCCAGTCAGTCCCTCGGTTCATCTCGTCACACGCCCCGCCGCCGGTTCTCCTCCAGCGCCAGCTCCGCTTCCTCCCGCTCCATCCGCAGCGACTTCCGGATGAAAATCCCGCTGATCACCCACACAAACGGGAAAAACAACACGCCCAGCACCAGCCACGACACCGTAAATCCCCCCACCCGCACCGCCATCAGCTCAGGCGCGAAATAATTCATCAGCGGCATCCCCAGCAGCACCACCACAAACGCCGCCGCACACGCCGCACTCAATCGAAACTGCCGCCGCATCAGCCGATGCAGAAACGCCTCGCTGTGGATGAAATCTTCGTGCTCGCTCTGGGGGGATTGCATGGCCGCCGATCCTAGGCACCCCACCCCAGTTGACCAGCGAAATCACCACGCCATTCACGGTCCCTCTCCCTCCCTCATTCCGCCCGCCGCCGCGCCCGCCACAGCACGCCCACCACCACCGCCGTCAACCCCAGCACCACCAGCGGAGCCAACCCCAGCTTCAGATTCTCCCCAATCAGCGGCACCTGCCACGCCCCCTCCCCAATCTCCCACTGCCCCCGCCGCAATCCTTTGCTCGTCCGACTCACCAGCGCAAACGTCCCTACCCCGAACACCCACCCCGCATGCAACCCCATCGGCAGCGCCAATGACTTCGTAAACCCACGCGCCCACGCCAGAATCAATCCCACCATCAGCAAGGTCGCAAACTCCGACACAAATAACCCCAGATCCCCATAACTCCGGAAAATAATCCCCGTCATCTCAAACCCCGACCACCACCGGATCGGCTCACTCGCCAGACTCGCCGGCAAGGGATCCGGCGGCTTGATCAGATGCAGCACCGCAAACAACCCCGACACCACCACGATCGCCACTCCCCTCCTCGCCGCCCGCATCGCCATCCCCAGAAACACCCCGCGAAACAAAAACTCCTCCAGCACCGGCACCACCGCCGCCGACATCAGCACCCGCCCGATCTTCCCGCTCAGCTTCGGATCAATCCGCCAGTCATACGCCCCCCGCCACACAAAATACCCGCCCATCGCCAGCAGCATCCCCGACGCCACCACAAAACCTCCACAGTAATCCACCCACCGCCGCGGATTCGGCTCCAATCCCAGCCCCTCACGCCCCACCCCCATCCACCGCAGAAACGGCCATAGCCACCCCAGCGCCGATACCAGAAACGCCCGGCCGAAATACCGCCCGAAATCCGATTCCGCCAACTTCCCCCCAAACCACCCCACCACCGGCACCTCCCGCCACCCGCGCGTCTCCACCATCGCCGCAAACGCCTTCCCCGCCGCCCACAGCACAGGCGCAAGCGCCCCCGCACTGACAATCACGACAGCCACAAACAGGAGCAGCATCCCCACCGGATGCCGCCCCTCACCATTCCGCACCTGCGCGGGCCTCATGCCGCCCTCACACTTTCCCGTAAATCGTGTTCCCAGTGCTCAGCAGGTCATCACAAGCCTGCTTCAACCGCGCCGCCAACCCGATCTCACCCTTCTTCAGATACCCGCGCGGGTCATAGAGCTTCTTGTCCCCGACCTCGCCGTCAATCTTCATCACACCTTCGTAATTCTTCAGAATGTGATCCGCGATCGGCCGCGTGAACGCATACTGCGTGTCCGTATCAATGTTCATCTTGATCACGCCATAACC
>JAIXVE010000032.1 GCA_027483175.1 Verrucomicrobiaceae bacterium
CCGGAATAACCGGAAACAGGGCTGCTAACTCAACTCGACCCCCAACGGATTTACTTGATCAGCGGCGGCCTCTAAAGGGGCGGCACCCCCGTGTCCAGAAGCCTATGGGATGGGAGTGGGAGCATTCCGGTCAGAAGAAGCATCACTCTCCATCAAGCCGTCGAATTCCCTCACAGCTCCCCAGCGCCTCAGCAGCGCCATGCGCACATGCCACCCGGAATCGAAACACTTCCCCAACCTCGTGTTTTTCAGGAATCCGTCGACCGCACCCTCGCTCTCCCACGCCGCAAACATCGTTAGATTCTTCAGCTTCATGCGTGAGGCGGAGAACACAGGCGCCCCCAGTTCCATTTCCGCCATGCATTCCGAATGAATCAATCCCGGCACCCGATCCATTGTGAGTGGACGGCAGAGTGCCGCTAAACCGATGCTGACCGGAACCTGCGCCAGATGGTAGGTGAATACTTGCATTTATCTCGCAATTCCGAATCTCGTATCTTCAATGCTGTACTTCATGCTGTAAACACTGAAAGACCACAAACGCAAGGTGTGCTCGGCACTCAGGCTTCCATCGCGGCCTTCGGAAACCAGAATGCTTTCACGCAGGCTCGGCAGATAATGTTTCCAGACACAACCCTGCCTGTCCTGCACAAGAAAATAAAATCCAGGATCGCCCTCACGCTTTCCGGATGAAACCAGCAGCAGACCTCCCTGCTGGTCACTTTGTGGCCGAAAGATGACTGTCGCGCTTCCACAAGGAAGTGGAAAAACCACTTTCACACAGACTTCTCCTGATGGAATCCGGCAGGTCGAGTAGATGCCGAAAAACACCACTTCGCCGGTGGCTCTTATGGATCTGTGCCAGATCGTGTATCGAACGCGGCCATCTCCATCGGAAAGGCAGAAGAAATCACTGTTGAAGGTGATCTCATCGCTCGATCCTTGCGGCAGGTTGAGTTGCTGGATCCGTCGACTGAACAACTTCGCCACAAGGTATCCAAGCGTTCCAAACCCCGGTTTCCAAACCATCGTTACCGACAATTTGAAATCACTGGTTCTTCTGTAGAAGTCCTTGATTCCAGGACTGACTGATACCGCCCAGTCGTCCATGGATTCCACCAGTCCGGAACCTGGCACGTTGCGCTGAATCGTAAGCCCATTCTGTTCAGCGATTCGCTGAATGAACTCGCTGGCGCCTTCATTGACGGCTCCCATAGGCCCAAGAAGCCACGCATCTCCCTCAGGCGCTACCCTTCTGCCCAAAGCGATATTCCAGCACTGCGTAACCCAGTCGAACAAATTCTGCCTTTGGGGAAACATCTTCAATCGATTGTGCAGAACATCCTTCCACCCCGCCACATGCGGCAGGATACCCGTCGGCAATCGGAGTGCCTCATCACAACTCCCACCCCCGACTCCCAATGAATCCGAATGGACATTAGCATGAATCGCCGAACCAGCCGGATTTGCAAGGGTTTCCAACAATTCTTCCGCAGACCCCCCCTCAACACCCCACCCATGCCCCCAGAAATCAACGCCATCACGCCGCTCGCTATCGGAACGCCGTCCCCCAAAGCACGCCGGCACTCAGCCCCACACCACCCCGCCACCACCCCCCTTCTCCGAACAAGCCCACCTCATTTCTAACCTCCCTCTTCCCTCTTCCCTCTCCCAACAAGCCCACCCCTTTTCTCACTTCTCACTTCTCACTTCTCACTTCTCACTTCCCTCCACTCCCCTCCCCCAACAAGCCCACCCCTCTTCCCTCTTCCCTCTTCCCTTTTCTCACTTCTCACTTCCCTCCCCCTCTCCCAACAAGCCCACCCCTCTTCCCTCTTCCCATTTCCCATTTCTCACTTCTCACTTCTCACTTCTCACTTCTAACTTCCCTCTCCCCCGCCTCGTTCTGCTGCACCCGCCACATCGCCCCCAGCAACCCGTACGTCAGCGACACCACCACCGGACCTAGCAGAATCCCCAGCAGCCCGAAGTAACGCAGCCCGCCGAGCACCGCGAAGAAGATCACCAGCTCATGCAGCTTCGCCCGCTGCCCCACCAGCACCGGCCTCAGAAACCCGTCAATGCTGCTGATCAGAAACTGCCCCACCACCAGCAGAATCACCGCCTTCGTGTAATTCCCCTGCAGCGCCAGCCCCGCCGCCGCCGGCAGCCACACCAGCCACGCCCCCACAATCGGCAGCGTGCACAACAGGGTCATCACCACCCCCCACGTCACCGGAGACGGCAACCCCAGCGCCAGAAACGTCAGGCCACCCAGCAACCCCTGCACGCTCGCCACCATGATCACCCCGTAAACACACGCATGCAGCACCTCCCCCGTCCGCTCCGCCATCTGCATCGTCTGATCCCGCGGCAACGGCACCAGTTCCAGAAACCGCCCGCCCAGCTTCCCGCCATCCCGAAACAGATAGAACAGCACAAAGACCAGAAACACCGAATTCAGAAAGAACCCCAGCACCCCACCCACCACATTCACCGCATTCTTCAGCACAAACCCCGTCAGCTGCCCGCCATACTCCCGCAGCTTCTCCGGCCCCAGCACTTCGTCCAGCTCCCAGTCCCGCCGCACTGTCGCCAGCCACGAATCCGCACCCGCATCCGCCGCCCACTTCTGCTGCACCGTCTCCGCACCAGCCTGCAGCGAAGCAATCGCCCCAGGCACTTCCTTCACCAGCGTCAGCGACACAAACGCCATCGGCACCACCAGCACCAGCAGAGTCAGCAAGGTCGACAACCCAGCCGCCACCACCGGCTTCCCCGTCCACTTCAGAAACCTCAAATGCCACGGCCGGAAAATCACCGCCAGCGCCACCCCCAGCAGCAAAACCTCCATGAACGGCTCAATCAGCTTCCACGACAGATACACCGCCACCATCGTCACCGCAAGCAACGCGAGCCATCTGCTGAGCCGGGCCTGAGAAGAATACGCTGCCATTCCCCCACCATGGCGCGCATTGCCCGCCTGTCCACCCCCCCATCCCCAAACCATGGTTGATTTTCCAGCCGCCAGCCCCACACTCGCCCTCCCTTGATCCCCGCCTCCGATCCCCGCACGATGAAATACGACGATATCCGCGGCATTCTTCGCTATGTCCCCCAGTTCCGCGGCCAGACGTTCGTCGTCCTCATCGACAGCGCCCTCATCGGCCACGAGAACTTCAGCAACGTCCTCCTCGACCTCGCCGTCCTCCACTCCCTAAGCATCCGCGTCGTCGTCGTCTTCGGCGCCCGCCTCCAGATCATGGACCTCGCCGCCACTCGCGGCGTCACACTATCCAGCCCCGACGCCACCGGCGTCACCGACGAAGCCACCCTCGAGGCCTCCATCGACGCCATCAGCCGTCTCACCACCACCATGCTCCAGCACCTCGCCGGTGTCGGACTCCGCGCCGCCGTCTCCAACGCCGTCTCCGCCCACCCCGCAGGCGTCATCCGCGGCCGCGACCTCGGCTACTCAGGCGCCATCGACCGCATCGATACCCAGACCATCCAGCAACTCATCGACCAGGGCATCACCCCCCTCGTCCCACCCAGCGGCTGCGAACGCCAGGGCCGCACGCTCCGTCTCAACTCCGCCGCCGTCGCCGTCGAGGTCGCCGTCGCCCTCCATGCCTCCAAGCTCCTCTTCGTCGGCGCTGGCGTCGTCGAAGACACCGAACACCGCCGCATCCGCCAGCTCTCCATCGACGAAGCCCGCGCCCTCTCCGCCAGACCCTCGGACAACGCCGAATCCGAAAGCAGCAAGGTCCTCCTCCTCCGCCACGCCGCCCGCGCCTGCGAAGGCGGAGTCCCCCGCGTCCACTTCCTCGACGGCCGCACCGACGACGCACTCCTCGGCGAACTCTTCAGCATCGAAGGCGTCGGCACCATGGTCTACGGCGACGCCTATCAACGCATCCGCCCAGCCCGCCGCAACGACATCGACACCATCGTCCGCATGGTCCGCACCGCCGTCGCCGACGACGAACTCGTCGCCCGCTCCCGACACGAAATCCGCGCCTCCATCGACAGCTACTACGTCATGGAAGTCGACGGCACCATCGTCGCCATCGTCTCCGTCCAGCCATGGCCAGATCAGGCCATGGCCGAAATCGGCTGCCTCTACGTCCGCAGATCCCACGAAGGCATGGGCTTCGGCCGCACGCTCGTCCAGTTCGCAGAACGCCGCGCCCGCGACCTCGGCTTCACCACCGTCTTCGCCCTCAGCACCCAGGCCTACAACTTCTTCGAAGGCAAACTCGGCTACTCCACCGTCGACCCCACCCGCCTCCCCGCCGCTCGTCTCGACAAACTCCGCCGCAGCGGCCGCAATTCCCGCGTCCTCATGAAGGAAATCAAGAGCCCGCCCCCAGCCGTCTCCGCCATCTCCTGACAGACAAATTCACTCCCGCCGCCGCCCCCCTTCAATCCCAACGGGATTGCGTCCCAAAGCCCAGGGTTGGCCTGAGGCACGAAGGCCTACCCTGGGTCTAACCAAAACAAATCCCCAACCCCAACGGGGTTGCGTCCCCTGACAGCAACAACCTAACACCAATCAGACATCACTCCCGCCGCCGCCAGTCATACACCCCCCCCGTCCCCGACTTCCCCCGCAACAGGCACCGGAATTCCCCGCCGTCCCGCCGCCTCGCCGCCGCCCCCAGTCGGTCCATCGCCGCCTCCAATCCCGCTTCCATCCCGCTAGCCTCCACCGGTTCGCCAAAATGCGCTAACACATACGGCAGGCGTTCATTCCAGAAGCAATACTCCAGCGCCAGCGGCACCAGCAGCGCCCCCGGTTCCCTCCTCGCCAGCATCTCCACTCCACCCGCCAACCGCAGCGGCCGCTCCCGCACATCCGCAAACCTCCCCTGCGGCGTCACCCACAGCACCGCCCCGCGCTCCCTCAGATGCTCGCGGCTGCACCGCAGAAACTCCCGCGCCCCAGCCGCCGTCCCGCGCTCAATCCCGAACAACCCCAGCTTCCCGAAAATCGGAAACTTCGCCAGTTGCCCCGCATCAATCGGCCCAGCCTGTCCACGCCACCCGAACGCCATCTCATGCAGAAACATGAAAACTAGCGGATCCCACCACGACGGATGCGCCGAAAACACCACCGCCGACCGGTCCTCCGCCACCTCCGGCAGCTCGCCTAACAGCAGCACGCCCGCAAAGTGCCGCCGCAGGTGCCGCCGGATATACCACCGGAAAAACCGCAGCACATGCCGCGACGCCGGCCGGTACCCGCTCACCATCGTCTTGCCCGCACTCACGCCGCAGAATCCGCATGCAGCGCGTCCGCCGCAATCCACCCCGACATCAGCACCATCGGCATCCCCGGCCCAGGATGCGCCGCACCGCCCGCCAGATACAGCCCCCTCACATCACGGCTCCGGTTCGATGGCTTGAACGCCCCCGTAAACCGCCCATGACTCGCCAACCCGTAAATCGCCCCGTTCAGCACGCGGTACCGATCATGAATCCCCTGCGGCGTCAGCGTGTGCTCGGTCACAATCCGCTCCTCAATGTCCGGCATCCCCCCAGTCGTCTTCAGCTTCTCCAGAATCACCCGCCTGTAAGCCGGCAGCATCGCCTTCCAGTCATGATGCGGCCTCAGATAAGGCGTGTGCACTAGCACATAAAGCGCCTCACCTCCCGGCGGCGCCACCGCTGGCTCGGTCCCGGATGGCGCACACACATACGCCGTCGGATCAGGCGCAGGCTCGCCCTTCCGGTAAATCGCCTCGAACTCCTCATGCGGATCCCGGCTGAACACAAAATTGTGATGCAGCAGATGCTCATAACGCTCCCGCAGCCCGAGATACAGCACCACACCCGAACACGCCGGCTCATACTTCCGCCGCGCCTCGAACGCCGCCGCCGCAGGCCCGCCCACCAGCTCCCGATGCGTCCGCACGCTGTCCATGTTGCTCACCACCGCCGTCAACGCCACACGCTCCCCGCTTGCCAGTTCCACCCCGGTCGCCCGTCCGTTCTCCTGCAGAATCCGCTTCACTTCACTGTCCGATCGAATCTCCACGCCTAACCGCTCCGCAATCTTCCCCAGCACTACCGGCACCGCCCGTGTCCCTCCAATCGGGTACCACACGCCCTCATCCGTCTGCATGTGCGCAATCCCGCACAGCACCGCCGGCGAGGTCTCCGGACACGACCCCACATACTGCGTGAAGTGATCCAGCATCTGCGAAATCTTCGCGTCCGGCACAAACTGCCGCAGCACACTCCCCACCGACTGCCCCATCCGCATCGTCAGCACATCCCGCAGCACGCCCGGATTCACCATCTCCCCAGGCCGGAACATGTCCTTGATCCCCCCAATCGCCTTGTAGAAAAAGTACTTCTTCGAAATCGTGTTCAGCTTCTCCGACAGCTCCAGCAGCTTCCGATACCCCTCCCCGGCTCCCTTCCCCGGCGCAAACGCCTCCGCATTCCCCGCCATCACATCCACGTTCTCCACCAGATCCAGCACCGACCCATCCGTGAAGAAGCTCCGCCACTGCGGATCCAGCCGCACCATGTTGAATTCCTTCTCCAGCGTCGTCCCCGCTTCCTCACAAACTTTCCGCAGCACCGACGGCAATGTCAGGATCGTCGGCCCCATGTCAAACCGGTACCCTTCCTGCTCCCACTGCGCCGCCTTCCCCCCAATCCACGGATTCGCCTCGAACAAGGTCACTTTATGCCCGCGTCCCGCCAGCACCACCGCCGCCGATAACCCGGCCAGTCCGCCGCCAATGATGCCAACTCGTTCGTTCTTCATGGTGTGTCTTGAATAAGGTCGGGTGTTGTCTTTTTTTCAGTCTGCCGCCGCATCGCCATCCTCAACAGATGATAAACAGCACATAGACGTTCGGCAAGAGAACGCCTGTGTGCCGCTTCCAGATACCGCTGAAAGAACGGTGCCTCCATCCCGCCCCCATCTTCGTAGTGCCGCCGCCCGCTCCCGCGCCGCACCTGAATCACTTTCACCACCGTCATCTCAAGTAATCCCTCCGCCCCGCGCGTCACCCCGAACCCACTCCGACCCCTTCCGCCAAACGGCACCCGCGCATCCGCCGTCGGCACCACCACGTCGTTGATCACCACCACCCCGGCCGGAATCCGCGCCGCCAATGCCCGCGCCGCTCCCTCATCCCGCCCGAAAACCGACGCCCCCAGCGCAAACGGACACGCCGCATTCAACCGCAGCGCTTCCTCATCCGTCTCCACTTCCTCCCACGTCGCAATCTGCGTGAACAAATCACTCCGCGTCAGCACATGCCCCCCACCATCCGGAGCCATCACCACCGGCATCATCCGCCGCCCATCCTCCCCCATCCCACCGTAAACTTCCGTCGCTCCCTCGAAATTCACCCGCTGATTCAACCGCGCCGGCACTTCCCGCTTCTCCACCCCATCCAGCGCCGCCCGCAACGCCTCCCGGAACGCCCCCGCCACCCGCCGGTTCACCAGCAACCGCCGCGGCGCAATGCACGTCCGCCCGTCATTCAACCTCAACCCGAACGCCACCGCCCGCGCCGCCAGCCCCACGTCCGCATCCTCCCTCACAAAACACGGATCGCACCCTGACAACTCCATCACCGCAGGCACCAGCCGCGGTGCCAGATCCGCCAGCACCGCCGCCCCAGTCACCGCGGAACCCGTCAGCACCACTTTGTCCACGCCCTCATCCAGCGCCACCCGCACCACCGCCGGATCCGACCCCAGCACCCGCATCACTCCCTCCGGAACCCCCGCCGCCCGCAGCAACCCCACCATGAACTCCGCCGCCGCCTCCCCACCCACCGCGGGCTTCCACCACACCGCATTCCCCGCCGCCAATGCCTGCAAGCTCTGCACTCCCGGCAGCAGCAATGGATAATTCGACGGAGCCAATACCAGTACTCGCCCCACCGGCTCACGCCTGATCTCCGTCCGCACCCCGCCCAGCCACACCGGCTGCCGCCACCACGACAACCGCCGCACCCGCAGCAACCCCGGCCCTTCCCGCACCAGAAACGCCGCCGCCTCCGCCAGCGGAATCACCTGCGCCGTCAGCGCCTCCCGCATCGCCCGCTCCCCAGCCTCCATCCCCACCGGACGCGCCGCCACCGCCGCCTCCATCCCCGCCCCCGCCAGCAGATCCCGAAACCGCGCCACACACCCCAATCGCTCCCCCAACGCACGCCCCGCCCACGCCGCTTCCGCTTCTGTCTCTCTCAGCGATCTCTCCTGCATACCCTCTCCCTACGGCTGCCCCCACCCACTCGACCAGCCCGATTCACGGAATCTCTCCACGTCTCCGCCTTGCACGACCCACCCGCCCGTGCTCCCCCTCGCTCAAACCCTCCCGTCTCCACTCTCTCGCCTCCACGCATGCCCGACGATGCCTCTGCCTGCCTGACCTGCGGCGCTTGCTGCGCCCACTTCCGCGTCTCCTTCCCATACCTCGAAGCCGCCGCCCTCGGCCTCCCGGAATCCGACCTCGTCCCCGTCTCCCCTAACATCGTCTGCTTCAGCGGCACGCAATCCCACCCGGTCCGCTGCACGCACCTCGACGGCACCGTCGGCCAGCAAGTCTCCTGCCGGATCTACCAGCAGCGACCCCACCCCTGCCGCGAGGTCTCCCCGGGCGACGACCAATGCCGCAAAGCACGCGCCGCCCACGGCCTCACTTGGCCACCGTCTTAAGCTCTTCGTGCGTCCACGGCTGCTTCCGCTCCGCCGTCTCCTTCCGCACCTGCGCCACCAACGCCGGATCCACCGGATTCTTCCACCCGTGCCACCGCTGCCCCACATACGTCAGCACCGCCGCAATCTGCTCGTCACTGTGACTCGTCTCCAATGGCGGCATCAATCCCTCCCCGTACGTCACCCCGTCAATCGGCCCGCTCTGGCCCTTCAATAACACCCGCGCCAGCACCTTCACGTTCCCGCCATCCGCAAACCACGACGACTCCACCAGCTTCGGCGCAAGGAACTTGTCCCCGGCCTTCACGCCTTTCCCGTCCACCCCGTGACAGGCAATGCACAGCGACTCATACACTTCCTTCCCTTTCCGCGCCGTCTCCCCCAGCGGTCCTTCCAATGCCGCCGCCCGATCCTGATCCATCACCGCATTCACCACCGGCAGCACCGCCGCCTTCTCCCTGACAACTTCCGGGATCATCCCCACCCCAGCCGCCGCCGCCGCACGGAACGCCAGATACAACTGCGTCACCACAAAAGGATCTTCGTCCCCGCTCATCCCCGTCAGCACCGCACCCATCTCCCCATCCTTCGCCACCACCCGACGCTCCGCCAGCTGCACCGCCGCACGCCGCACCCGCCCAGCCTTGTCCTTCAACCCACCCAGCAGCACGTCCCGCTTCAATTCCCCTAATCCTTCCAGCGTCCACAACGCATGCACCCGCGCATTTGTCTCCGCGTGACCCTTCACCATCGCTTCCAATGCCGGCACCGCCGTCTTGTCCCCGCGCGACACCAGCAGCATCTGCGCCGTGTCCCGCCACCATCCATCCGGGTTCGCCAGTTCCATCACCAGCGCTTCCCCGGTCTTCCCTAGCAACTTCGGAGCCGCCACCGGCTTCCCGCCCTCCGGCATCACGCGGTAAATCCTCCCGTGCCGCACCACTTTGATCATCCCCCACTTCTTCACCCGGTGATACCGCGCCACCCACCGCTCCTGATGCTGGTCCCGCCAGTCCTGATTATTCTCCACCTCCGTCGGAAACCACGTCTTCTCCTGAATGATCCCCCGATACAGATCCGCCACGTACAGCCCCCCATCCGGCCCGCTCGCCGTCCACACCGGCCGGAAATACGCATCACTGCTCCGGATGAACTCAGTCCCCGGAAACGCATTGTGCGCCATCCCCATCCCGTCCTTCCACGTGAACCGACTCAACCTCACCAATCTCCCCACCGGCTCGCACGTCGCCGCACACCCAGCCAATTCCGGAAACAACGGGCTCCGCAGCACCGATTGCCCGCACGTCGCCGAAAACCGCGTCAGAATCCGCTGCAGCTTCACATCATACCCACCATCCGAAAAATCCCACACCGGACACGCCGACCACGGCCGCTCATACTCGTCATCGTGCTCCTTCAACTGCACGATCGGATACCCCGCCGGCAACTGAAACGAATGTGCCGGATTCGCACCCCCACCCCAGCTGCACACTAGCCGTCCATCCCCATCCTGCGCAAGGCCCCACTGGCTCACCCGCCCCGTCGCATGCGGCATCGGCAACAGCTTCCCGTTCTCATAACGAAACCGCACATCATTCGTGCACACCGTGTTGTCCAGATTCCAGATCAGGCCCGACGACTGATGCTCAATGTTCCCATTGTCCGGCTCCCCCTTGAAACTCTCCTCCCAGCGGTCCGCCACCCCATCTTTGTTATCATCAAAATATGACCACACCGACGTCGACCCCGTAAACACCACCAGCACCCGATCCCCCATCGGCAGCACCGACCTCGGCAGCACCGCCTTATCAATGAACACCGTCCGCTGGTCCATCTTCCCGTCCCCATCCGTGTCCCGCAGCTTCACCACCCGGCTCACCGGATCCAATTGCCCGGTCGCATGCTCGTCCTGCATGTACGTCCGCCACTCGCACACATACATCGCCCCATCCCCGTCAAACGCGATCATCGACGGTTCCTCCACCATCGGCTCACTCGCCACACATTCCAACCGGTACCCCTTCGGCACCTCAATCGTCTTCATCGCGTCCTCAGGCTTCAGCGCCGGAAACGTCGTGTCAGGATTCCATTCCTTGTCCGCCGCCACCAGCGGCATCGTCGTCACAGTCAGGGCTAGTACAATTGGAGTGCGCATGGTTTCCGGATAGGTTCCTCCCCCACTCCATCCGTTCCCCACCACCCGCAACCCGAACACCACACGCAATCCGTCCGCCACTGCTCCACTTTCTATCCCTCATTCACCACCCAGCACCCGCTCCATCGCCCCCATCAGCACCGCCTCCACCCCCGGATCCACAAACGACGACCCCGGCTGAGTCTCATACCCGCCCTCAGGATACGCCGCCGCCGTCCCAATATACCCAGGCCCGTAATCCCCATACGCCGCCACCCCCACCAGTCCCTCAGGGTGCATCCTCGCCGCCGCCAGTTGATACTCCACAAACAATTCCCCAGGCATGTGCAGCAGTCTCGTCTTCCCCAGCGCCAGACACGATACCTCCACCCGATACCCAGCCTCGCACCGCTCCACCCACGCCAGTTGCATCGCCGACCCCAATATCGACGCCGCCGCCCCGCTCCGCAGCGACTCCCGCAACTTCCCAGCCTCCAGATGCTTCGCCACCGGCAACGCCACCCGCTCCACCCGCCAGCTCACCTCGCCTTCCCCCAACGGCTCTTTCTTCACCGTCTCCCAAGCCCGCGCCATCCCATCCTCCAGCCGCGTCGCCAGCGCCGCCCGCATCTCCGGACTCCCGTCATTGTACTTCCCAGCCCCGATATTCCCACCCGCTCCCGTGAAATGCACATGCAGCGCCGGCACCGTCTGCTCCCGCAAAAACCGCGCAATCCCCGGGAAATCCGGATCCGCCATCCCCGTCCGGTAATAGCTCTGCGGATGCGTCGCATAATAACTCAGCACCGCCAACACCCGATCCCCATTCCAGAACCCCACCACCCGTACCTTCGGATCAATCACCCCCTCCGGCTCACCTCGCAGCCCCGCATCCCGACACGCCGTATACCGCGTCGCCCGCACTTTCCCATCCGCACCCATGATCCTCCGATTCGACGCCACCTGCCTCACCTCCGCCTCCCCGCTCCCCGCATGCGTCACCTCCTCCGTCCGCTTCATCGCCGCCTCCACCGCCCCAGCCGCCCGCCCGATCAATTCCCGCTGCACCCCGCCCTCAAACGGCCCCACCGGCCGCCCCGCCTCCCGCAGCAACCGCTCACTCCCGAAATCACACAATGGCGCATCGTGCTGGTGCAACGCATGCAGCGCCACCCGCTCCACCACCGTTCCCGCCGCCTTCGCCAGCGCCGCCCGGAAATAATCATGCCCCTCATTCG
This sequence comes from Verrucomicrobiaceae bacterium, assembly GCA_027483175.1. GTDB lineage: Bacteria > Verrucomicrobiota > Verrucomicrobiia > Verrucomicrobiales > V1-33 > V1-33. Next base: position 12,064 of record JAIXVE010000032.1, read on the forward strand.
CCACCCCGATCCAATCCACCGTCGCCAGCACCACCGGTGCCCCCGAACCCGTCAGCACCACCCCCCGACACCGCAAAGATAACTTCCCCACCCCCAGCATCGGATCGTAACTCATCTGCGTCCCCACCGGCGGCGTCGCATCACTGTCGAAAACCGCCAACCGCAGCCCAGCCCGCACCGGCATCAGGCACGCCACCATCATCAGCACAATCAGTCGCTTCTGCATCCCACTCCCTCGCCCCTCCCCGCCCCCAGCCACAAGCCCGCCCACCTCCGCATCCATGGCACCCGCACCCGCCCCCATCCCGTACCCCCCGATTTTCGCGTAGACGAACGCCCCCTCCCGCTTATCTAGCGTCTTCACCGCCATGTCCCGAATCGCCATCCCTCTTCTCACTGCTGCCCTCTCCGCGGTCTTTCTCTCCGCCTGCCAGTCCCCCATAGCCACCACCGCAGGCGGCAGTCCCTTCCCGCCAGGCATCGTGCGCGCCCCGGACGGCACTCTTTACTACGACCCCTCTGGCGTCCCTCAAGGCCAGGGCACCCCGCGCAAACCAGGCCAACCCATCGGCGGCCCCCCCGACCTCATCTCCCACTGGGACGGCGGCCCAGGCAACGGCCCCGCCCGCATCCGCATCAAACTCAGCGAGCAAACCGCCTACTTCTACCGCGGCTCCGTCCTCGTCGGCAAATCATGGCTCTCCACCGGCGACGTCGGCCACCGCACTCCCACCGGCTCCTTCCGCATCATCCAGAAAGACAAAGGCCACAAATCCAGCCGCTACGGTGCCTTCGTCGACCAGTACGGCAATGTCATCGACGGCGATGTCGACAACCGCACCGACCGCCCACCTCCCGGTCTCAAATTCGAAGGCGCCAAAATGACCAACTTCATGCGCCTCACCAACGACGGCGTCGGCATGCACGCTGGCTTCCTCCCGGGCTACCCAGCCAGCCACGGCTGCATCCGCATGCCCGAACACATGTCCGCCAACTTCTTCGACAACGTCGCCATCGGCACCCCGGTCACCATCGAGCCCTGACCACGCTCGCCACGTGAAGCCATCCTTCACCGCCTCCACCATCGGAGGTCTCTGGATCCCCATCGGGCTCTTCCTCGCCTTCGGCGGCCTCGCAGCCACTGCCGGATCCTTCGCGCTCTCCAGCGGGACTTTCAGCATCGACACCACCGCCCTCCCAGCCCCGCTTAACTTCGTCGCCACCCACGCCCGCACCATCGGCCCCATCCAAATCCTCGTCGGCATCCTCCTCAGCACCGGCGGTTTCCTCCTCACACGAAAACGCCCCCTCGGATGGTGGCTCCTCTTCGCCCTCTCCCTCGCCCTCATCCCTTGGTTCCTCTTCCTCGGAGCCACCATCGCCAAAGCCTCCCAGGCCGGCCACCCAGTCGCCTTCCCAGCCGCTCTCCCCATCGCCTTCGGCCTCCTCGCCCTATCCACCAATCTCTGGGCCCTCACCAGACCAGCCCTCATCCGCGAACTCACCCCCGCAGAATAACCCCGCCCAGCCCACCACGCAAAGAGTGCGCGCGGCACTCCCCCAGTTCAACCATCCCTCAGAACACGCCCCCTTCGCCCCTTCGCGTGAGTCCCTCTTCGTTCCCTCCCTCACCGCCCCCAGCGCCAACGGCGCGCTCTACCGCAGCCCGGGGCAACGCCCCGGGTCTAACCAACCCACCCGACAGGAGCCCTGAAGGGGCGCCCTATCTTTTCCACGGGCATCGCCCTGGAAAACGCCGCCCAACCGCACCCCATCCCCCCACCGGACCGAGCCTCATAACCCAGCACCTGCCATCCCCGCACCAGCCCCTTCGCCCCTCGCCCCCACCTCCCCTCCAACAATCATGAACCCTCCCGCCCCTCAGTTCTCAGCGCGCCAGTACGCAACCATCTACACCGCCCTCGGCTGGTTGCGAGGCGCACTCTACGACGTCGCGACCGGAGACTTCGACAAAGAACAAATCGAACGGCTCATCGAATCCACCTCGTTAGCCC
>JAIXVE010000184.1 GCA_027483175.1 Verrucomicrobiaceae bacterium
ATTGAATGATCGCTGGGCGGAGGCTCCGGAGCGGTCGGTGACGGAGACGGTGATGGTGGCTGAGCCGCTGAGATAGGGAGCGTAGCGGATGGAGAGACGGCCTTGAGGGTCGAAGGAGATGGAGGAGAAGAGGGCTGGGTTGGAGTTGGCGGTGATGCGCCATGTTAGGGAGTCGCCGGAGTCAGGATCGGATGCGAAGGGGGAGAAGCTGATGAGTTGGTCGGCGGCGGAGTTGGAGGCGGAGATGTTTGGGATGGCGGCGGGGATGACTGGCGGGTCGTTGACGTCGGTGACGGTGAGGGAGGGGGACCAGAGGGACTCGCGATTGAGGTTGTCGCGTGCGCGGAGGGAGATGGTTGGGGTGGGGGAGATGGGGTCGGTGGGAGTGCCGGTGAGGGTGCCGTTGGAGAAGGACATCCATGGGGGCATGGAGAGGGCGGTGATGACGATGGTAGCGTCGGGGTCGGGGTGGGTGGCTTCAGGTTTCCATGACCACGGGACATCTTCGGTGGCTGGGGGTGGAGAGGATTGGACGAACACGGGGAGGTTTTCGTCCATGACCGGGACCCATGAGACGAACATGCCGGGGAAGGTGGAGGCCGTGTTTGGGGCGAATCTGGATTCGCTGGCGAGGCTGGTTTGAGAGATGGCAATGGGCCCGTTGCTGGCGGCGGGACCGGCGGCGAGCTGGAGATTGTCGGTGCCGCCGATGGCGAGATTGAGGGGATTGAGTGCGGTAGGTGGGGTGAGCGAGCGGAGGGGTGAGCCGTCTGGATTGAAGGATTGGTAGGTGCCTTGAGCGAATACGAAGAAGGTGCCGTTGGAGTCGACGGTGAAGGCGTCGGCGGGGGTGGCGAGTTGGAGGGGGATGGGGGAGTCCCATGAATTGGATGTGGGGAGAAACTGGCGGACGACATTAGTGGTGCTGATGCCGAAGATGGTGCCAGCGGGCGTGGTGGCGACGCGGGAGGGGAGCCAGTCGGAAGGGAACGGCTGCCATTCCGAGGAGAAGAGGTGGAAGCGACCGCGGTTCATGACGGCCCAGTCGCCGGAGAGACAGAGATCGCCTTCACGCCATGAGTTGGGGGTGCGGATGCCTGGGAGGGGGCGATGGGTCCATGAATTCAGGCTTGGGTCGTGGGTGGTGAGAAAGACTTGGGAGCTGGTGGAACCGAAGGCATGATTGAGGGTGTGGAGACGGCCGACGCGGTCGACTGCAGCGCCGCTGGTGCGGGCGACCGAGTTTGAGGGTGTGGTGTCAGGAGGCAGAGGGACCGTATAGGTTCGTTGGGGGGTGGTGGAGGTTAGCGGGGGTGCGAAGACGCGGAGAGAGCCGCCACCGCTGAGGAGGAGACTGCGAGGGGAGAATGGGGGCGGTGAAGTGGTGGGTGGTCCGACGCTGAGCGTGAATGAATTTGAATCGATGGTACTGGTGCTGGATGAGACCCTAACCCGGTAGGTGCCTGCGGAAGAGGAGCCTGCGCGGACGATGGGCAGCTGACTGGAGGTTGCGCCCGGGATGGCCTGATTGTTGCGGAACCATTGATAGGAGAAGGGAGGGGTTCCGTGGGCGAGGACCTCGAGGACCGTCTCGCCGAGGAAGGGAATGCGCTGGGAACGCGGGATGCTAACGATAAAGAGGCTGAGGGGGGCGGAGGAATGGATCAGGTTGAGGTCTGGAGAAAGGATATGGAATATGGGAGGAAAGGAGGTGGATTGGGTGATGACGAAGAGATTGCCGTCGGGTGCCTTGAGGATGCGATTGGGGACGCCTCGGAGGGCGGCGGCTTTCTCGCGGGTCCACGTAAAAGACCAGCGCTGAACGATGGTGTCATTGGAAGCGTTGCGTTCGAGGGAGACGAGCTGATTGCCGAGCCAGAGCATGTCGGCGGGGCGGATGCCGATGTCGCGGATGGATGCAAGGTCGTTTGAGCGGACGAGGGTACCGCTGGCGAGGGCGATGAGACTGCCGTCGTGGCTGATGCGGATGGGGCCTGACGGGTTGGGCAGTTCTGCGGGGGTGGATTCGCGGCGATTGCCGATGATGCCATCTGTGGAGATGGAGTCTGAGAGGAGAGAGGCGGGTGACTGGGAGCGGAGGGAGTACAACTGGCGACTGGCAGGGTCCCATGTGAAGGAAGAAGCGGAGTTGATGCCGGAGGTGGAGGAGAGCGGATCGCCGGTGAGGGAGAAGACCGAGAGGAGGTGGGAGGAGGCGGGGCCGTGAGCAGCCGTGAGGAGGCTGCCGGTCAGGGTGATGTTCCGGACGGGAGGATCGGCAGCGGTGAACGGCACCGGGAAGGAGGATGGGTCGGAAAGGTCGAGTTGGAGGATGTCGCGACCTTGATCGGAGAGGTAGAGACGATCGGCGGCAGGGTTGTAGGCGATGGAGGCTGGGGCGGAGCGGAGGTAGCGTGCGCCTGTGTATTTCCGTTCGGAAGGGGACCAGCGGAAGAGGCTGAGGTGGTCGCGGCTGAGGATTTGGACGTCGCCGTTGCGGTCGATGAAGGCATCGGAGGGGGTGTAGTCGAGATTTGAAGGGTCGTCGTACTGGCCTTGCGGGGGTTCATTGAGGTCGGAGAGGAGAGAGGCGGATGCGACCATGCCATTGGGAGCGGTGGTGCTTAAGGAGAAGACGATGACGTCAGGGCCGTTGACGGAGATTCGCTTTGCCGGTGGAGGGCCGACGAATCGCGATGCTGTCCAGACGGATCCGAAGCGATAGGATCTGATTTGATTGCTGCTGAGTGTGATCAGGGTGTTCGGCGCGACGAAGGCGACGTCATCGGAGGTGCCGATGGAGGGGAGTTGATAGAAAGTGGTGGAGGTGAGGGCTCTGCCGGTTTCGTCGAGGATGCGGCTTCCGTCCGGGAAGATGCGGGTGAGAGGGGATTCCTGGATGCCGAGGAAGGTTTCGCTGATGCCGCTGGAGGCGATGGTGCCGTCGGGGGCGAGGTCGAGGAAGGCGGCGGCGTTGGGGAAGCCGGGAGCGTTGCGGTAGAAGACCCTGCCGGTGGTGGGGCTGACGCTGGGGCTGACGAAGCCGGAGGGGGAGGGGAGGGATTTGAGAGGGAGAGCGGTGTGGCGATCGAAGGTGTGGAGAAGGCCGTCGTGGATGCCGAGGATATTGGCGGTGGTGAAGACGGAGGAGATCCAGTTTGGGGTGGTGATAAGGGTCTGGCGGTTAGAGCCGTCGAGATTCCAGCGGATGAGGTCGCGGGCTTCAGCGGCGTAGATGGCGGCATCGTCGACCCAGAGAGCAGAGGCGGGTCTGGACATGGGGAGAGGGGGGAGCCACTGGCGGGAGGAGAGGTGGTAGCGTTCGATGCGGTCCGGGGCGGCGAAGGCGAAGTACTGGATGCCGGAGGATTCTCTTGAGAGATTGAGGAACGAACCGCCGATGCCAGGCGGGGTGACGACGATGCTGTCAGAGGAATTGGAAGAGATACTGTTTACGACGGTGATGCGGAGGGTGAGCTCTACACCCGGGGTGGGGTTATTGATGACGGCGGAGGTGACGTCGGGGCCGAGGGTCTGGAGAGGAGACCAGTTCAATGTGATGGGGGAATAGGATTCGACGATGGTGGCGACTTCGTTGGTGGCGTTGTCGCGCCATGAGAGAGTGATGCTCTGGGGGGTGGCGATTGCGGAGAGGTTGGTTGGCGAGGATGGAATGGTGGAGGGGCTGAGGGCAGCGGGTATGGCGGCGGAGAGGTCGCCCTGGTTGGGGCCGTTGATGACCTGGATGCGGTAGAAGTAGAAGGGTGCGCCGGAGGGCTCGACGTAGGAAGTGGTGTTGGGAGGGAGGGCGATGGCGTTGGGGGTGCCGTCGAGGGAAGAGTAGCGGAGGATGACGAAAGCGGTTTCGTTGGAGGCGTTATCCTGCCATGTGAACGTGCTGGAGTTGCCTGGATAGGCCTTGACGGAGAAGTTGTAAGGTTCGCCGACTGGTTGAGCCGGGGATGTGAGCGTTGAGATGGAGAGGGAGGGAGAGGGGGGTGAGGGGAGGGTGCCTGAGAGGGAGGAGGCGCGGAATTCGTAGCGGGTGCCTGGGGTGAGGGCGCTGATGGTGAGTTGTGTGGTGGAGGAGGGGACTGCGGGGTGCGTGAGCCACGGGTCAGTGGAGCCCGCGATCCGTGATTCGAGGAAAGTGGACGAAGCGTTCTCGGCCCGTTGGGACCATGAGAGGGTGATGGAGGTGGTGGTGCGGGAGAGAGATGTCAGGGAGGAGGGGGCCTGAGGGGTGGGGTCGGAGATGAAGGAGGGGATGAAGGCGTTGTCAGTTAGGGTAAAGCACGGGCGGCCGTGGAGATGAGTGATGACGAGGAAGCCGGTGCCTGCGTTGAGGAGACGGAGGGGAGAGCCGGAGATGCGGAGCGAGACGGTGCTTCTGTCGAGCAGTGGTGCGATCCAGCGCTGGAGGAGGGTGGAGTCGGCGCTGGGGCGGATGGAGGCGACGTCATTCCCGATCCAGAGGAGGTCGGTCATGCCTTCCGGGAGAGTGTTGGTGAGGTTGAGATTGGATTGGGAGAGGATCTGGCCTGAGGCGAGGGCGATGCGCTGGCCGTCTGAGCGGATGTGGACGGGAGTGGAGAACGAGACATAGGGGTTGAGTGCCCTTGTGAGACCGGGGACCATGGAACCGTCGGGGCTGATGGTGCGGAAGGCCATGTTGGGGGAGGTGTTTGCGACGCGGTAGTAGATGCGGCGGAAGAACGGGTCCCATGAATGATCGCGTTCTGTGGTGTTGGAGGTGAACGATGAGAGGGGCGTTCCGGTGAGGTCGAAGACGGAGTGCCAGCGATCGAACTGGCGATCGCCTGAGACGTAGAGTGAGTCGTGGGTGGCGATGAGAGCGGAGAGTGCGAGCTTGGGAGCTGGTTGGATGTATCTGAAGGGGAGTTCGGCCGGGGTCGTGGCGGAGAGGTCGATCTGGCGGATGAAGCCTGAGGCGTAGGCAAGGTAGAGGCGTTGAGTTTCGGGGGAGAGGGTGACGCGGGCTGGGACGCCGAGGAGAGGGATGGAGGGCAGGTAGGAGCGGAGGGAGCGTGACCAGCGGAAGATGGAGAGGTGTTTCCGCGAGACGAGGCAGACGACGTCATTGTTGGCGGAGAGGATTTCGTCAGGGGTGTAGGCGAGGGTGGAGACGTCGATGGGTTGGTCTGGAACGGGAGAGCCGAGAGAGGCGAGAGGGATGGATTCGATGGTGAGGCCTGAGGTGGCGAGATGGCTTCTGGCGAAGACGAGTGCGTTGGTGCCGTGAACGGCGAGTCGGACCGGGTCGGTGGAGGAGATTCTGAGGGAGGCGGTCTGGGTGAGGGTGTTGTTGTAGGCGTGCAGCTCGTTGTTTCTGAGAATGATGGGAATATCTGAACCGAGGAAGGCGAGGTCAGTGAAAGGTGAGCCGAGGGAGCCCATGTAGAGAAGGCTGTCTGTGGAGTAGATGGATCCGGCGTCGTCGATGATGCGTCCGCCGTTGGGGAAGAGGAAGGTGCGTGAGGCTGCGGGGAGTTGCGGGGCGGAGCTGATGTTTTGAGCGTCCACGAAGTCGGAGCCGGTATAGAGAGCGTGGAAGCAGATGGCGGATGAACCGGTGTTGAGTTTTGTGGAGAAGAAGGAGCGATTGAGGAGAGGGTCGTAGGAGACCTCAGGGAGAGGAGTGGCCGGGGTGTAATTCAGGGAGAAAGGAGAAGTGGGCGAGCCTGTGGATATGGGGATGGGAGTCCATGAAGTGGCGGCGGTGCTGACGATGAGGTGTGTGTTCGTCGCGTACATGGCGCGGACGGGTGAGGACAGCGTGGCGAAGAGGGATCTGGAGGAGCCGTCGAGGTTCCAGCGGATGATGTCAGAGCCTTCTGCGGCGTAGAGTCCTGAGGGATCGGTCCAGAGGGCGGTGGCTTGAGCATTGAGGGGGATTGGGGGAAGCCATGAGGAGGTGGCGAGGTCGTAGCGTTCGATGCGGTGGGGAGCATTGAGGACGAAGTAGGAGATGGTGCCGTGGCGTCTTGAGAGGTTGAGGAATTCGCCACCGACGCGGAGTGTGGTGGTGGTGACGATGGCGGAGCTGAGTGAGCCTGAGGCGTTGGAGGCTCTGACGCGGAAGGAGTAGGAGGTGAAAGGGGAGAGGCCGGAGATGACAGTGGAGGAGGAGTTGAAGGGGATGGTGGCGACGGTGGACCACGAGGTGACCGGATTGGAGGAGCGTTCGATTTCGAAGGACTCCTCATTGAGGGAGTTATCGGTCCATGTGAGGCGGACGGAGGTGGCGGTGACGTCGGTGATCGAGAAGGAGGCTGGCGCGATTGGCGGGACGTCGGCTGGGCGGGTGGTGACGGCGAGTGGGGAGGAGAGTTCGCCGTTGGTGGGTCCGTTGAATGACTGGACGCGATAATGGAACGTGGTGCCCTGGGGGAGGCCGGAGTCTGTGAAGGAGGTGACGTTAGCAGGGACGGAGAAGGAGGTGGCTGGGCCGTCGGGGGCGAGGGAACGGAGGATGCGGAAGCCGGATTCGTTGGTGGCGTTGTCAGACCATGAGAGGGAGATGCTGGTGGCGAAGAGTCTGGTGACGGTGAGTTGGTAGGGTTCGCCGAAGGGTTCGTCCGGCGAGCTGAGGGTGCGTGCAGTGACGATGGATGAGGGGGTTGAGGCGAGGGATCGGGAGATGGCGCGGATGCGGAATTGGTAGGTGCGGTCCGGGAGGAGGTCTGGCTGGGTGGCAGAGGTGGTGCCTGCGGGCAGATCGAGGCCCTGGGACCACGGGGAGTTAGAGTTGGCGATGCGGAATTCGATGCGGAAGAGGTCCTCGTTGTCCGACTGATCGGACCATGTGAGGGAGACGCTGGTTGAGGAGCGGGTGCGGACGGCGGGGGTGCGTGGAGCGAGTGGTTTGACAGGAGACTGGTAGGAGGCGGAGGACGTGCGGAGGTGGAGTGTCGGGTATCCGTTGATGGAGGTGATGACGGCGTAGCCGTTGGAGAGCCGGAGGATTCTGAGGGGGGTGCCCGCGAGCGAGGTGGAGGGCTGACTGAAGGAGAAGCTGGAGTTCCACGACCAGACATCCGTTCTGCTGCCGTAGAGTTCGATGGAGTGGAAGGAGTCGCCTAACCAGATGCCGTCGGTGGGAGCGACGGGGAGGGTGGTGATGCGGGTGAGGCCGGTGGCATTGAAGACGACGCCGCTGCCGGTGACGATGCTGTTGCCGTCGGGGCTGACGAGGAGGGGGGGTATGAAGGAGTACTCGCCATTGTATGGGGATTCGATGATTTGGCCGACGCGGCCATCTGTGCCGATGACTTCGTAGAGGAGGTCGCGCGGGTTGGTGTTTTCGCGGAAGCGGTACATGCGGCGCCTGACGGGATCCCAGCGGCGTGAGGATCCGGTGTGGGAGACGGTGGTATTGTTGAGGACAGTGCCGAAGCTGGAGTGGATGAGAAGATTGCCTGTGGCGGTGGAAGAGTGGAGCAGGTCATCGGCGGCGGCGATGCCTTGAGCCGGACCGGGGAGGCTGGCGAAGGGGACGTCGATGGGGTTGGGATTGAGGAAGTCGATGCTGCGGATGGCGTTGGGTTCCGAGTGATTGACGAAATAGAGGCGGTCGAGTTGGTTGGAATAAGAAACCGCAGCCGGTTCCTGCGGGAGCATGAGGGAAGGCAGGAACGTGAGGGAGGCAGGTGAGAAGCGGATGATTGTGCTGTTAGGGCCGCTGACCAGATGGATGATGTCTCTGGTATCGACGAAGGCGTCGGTGAAGGGGAATCTGGTGCCGGCGAGGTCGAGGGGGCCGTTGGAGGGTGGGGGGGCTCCGAAGGAGTCGAGGGCGATGATTTCGACGGAGGGGGTGGTGGGGGCGGGGCGGAAGACGAAGGCGTCGGAGGCGGTGACGGCGAGGCCGGTGCCAGCGGTAGCTAGAGTGATGCGGCCGGATTCTTCGAGAGTGGGGTTGAAGGCGATGAGGGCGTTTCCGGCGAGGACGATGGGGATGTCGCCGTTCCATGCGATGTCGGTGACGATGGGGCCGAGGCTGCCGGTGTAGGTCATGGAGCCGGTGGAGTAGACGGAGCCGGCTGAGTCGACGACGCGGCGGTCGTCTGGGAAGACGAAGGCGCGGGTGGCGTTTGGGTAGGTGCCTGAGTAGGGGCTGTTGTTGGGGCCGGAGACGGTTCCTGCGTCGGAGTAGCTGGCGGCGGCGAGATCGGGGGTGGCGACGCCGGAGGTTCTGCCGAAGAGGCGGTTGATGCGAGGGGCGAGGGAGGCTCCGTAGATGGGTTCGCCTTCGACGCGTTTGTACTCGATGATGGCGGCGGTGGAGCGGTTCAGGGTGGTGACGCGACCGGAGGGGCCGACTGAGTGGGTGGCGATGATGAGATTGCCGTCGACGAAGACCCTGTCGGCTGAGGAGGCGAGAGTTCCTGCGGAGGATTCGCCTGACCATGAGGGGGAGTATTTGTAGAGCATCCAGCCGTAGGCGACGACATTTCCGGAGTCATCGCCCGTGAAGGCGGTGGCTCCGGTGCGTGGGAGGGTGATGTCAGGGAGCCACGATCTGGTGGTGAGGTCGTAGCGGCGGATGAGATTGGAGTAGAGGAAGCGGACCTCGTTGCCGAGCCGGTGGGATTGGACCCATGGGGTTTGGGCTGATCCGGTGGCGGTGAGGAGCAAGAGGAAGAGGAGGATCCAGTTGCTGAGGGAGCGGGAGCGAGATGGAGCGTGGGACGGGCGCATGGGATCTGGCGTTTGGGCCTATCCTGGCGCGGAGAGGGATTCCGACAATCGCGAAGGCTAGTGGATTGCGGAGGGGGCGGTCAGGAGCCGGGGAGACGTTTGACGCGGTAGAAGCGGGTGCCTGAGCCGGGAGGGGAGGCCGTGCGGGGAGTGCCGGAGTCGATCCACTGGGTGGAGGTGCCGGCGGCACGGATGCGGGAGAGGGAGTCGAGCCAGTTGAGGCTGTCGCTGCTGTATTGGACTTGATAGGAGGTGCCTGGTTCCGTGGGGAACTCGAGGAGGAGGGTGTCTGGTGAGAGGAACGAGGCGCGGTCGATGGCGAAGGTGGCGGGAGGTGCGGGGCGTGGGAGCGTGGTGGCGGTGGTGAGGGTCGGAGCGGGGAGAGGATCCTGGGATGGGTGGAGGAATTCGAGAGTGAGGGTGATGGACTGGCCGGGAATGAGGGGGCGGGCGTCGGTGATGGCGGGGGACGGGGAGAGGGTGTTGGAGGCGTTGTAGAGTGAGGTTCCGGGCGGGAGTGAGGAGGTGGAGAGGGAGAAGCCGCCGATGGGGCGCTGGGCGATGTTCTGGATGGTGACGGGCAATTCCCAGAGACCGGTTAGGGGGTTGAGGGATGGGGTGTTCTGGGAGGTGATGGCGGGGGCGGGGAGAGCGGGGACGGAGATATTGAAGGAGCGCTGGGCGGAGGCTCCGAAGCGGTCGGTGACGGAGACGGAGATGGTGGCGGTGCCGCTGAGATAGGGTGCGTAGCGGATGGAGAGACGGTTTTGAGGGTTGAAGGAGAGAGAGGAGAAGAGGGCAGGGTTGGAGTTGGCGGTGATGCGCCATGTGAGGGAGTCGCCGGCGTCGGGGTCTGAGGCGAAGGGAGCGAAGCTGATGAGTTGGTCGGCGGCGGAGTTAGAGGCTGAGATGTCGGGGATGGCGGCGGGGATGACTGGCGGGTCATTTTTGGCGAAGACGGGTATGGAGAAGGTCCGTTCGTCGACATTGCCGCGGGAGTCGGAGACGCGGATGCTGACTGGGTTCTGGCCGGCGTTGGAGGCGAGGGGCGTGCCGGAGAGGATGCCGTTGGTGAGGGAGATCCATGACGGCTGGTTGGAGATGGTGATGGAGAGGACGGCGTCGGGATCCGGGTGGGTGAGTTCCGGTTGCCATGACCATGGGGAGCCGCTGAGGGCAGGAGGGGCGGATGGGGAGACGATGGCGGGGCGTGTGGTGGCGATGGGGCCGACCCATCCGACGTAGCAGCCGGTGGTGGAGATGCTGCTGGAGATGGAGATGCGTGATTCGGAGACGAGATCGGTTTGAGTGAGGGAGATTGCGGTGGGATTGAAGGTTCCGGCGGCGAGGAGGGAGGTGCCGGATGGGCGGATGGCGAGATTGCGGGCGTTGAGGGCAGAGGCCGGGGTAAGGGAGCGGATAGGGGTTCCCGTGACGCCGAAAGAGCGGTAGACGCCCTGAGCGACGGTGTGGAAGTTGCCGTCGGGAGAGACGGTGAAGGCGCTGTAGGTGGAGGTGGTCGGGAGCGAGGCGACGATGTTCCATGAATTGGAAGTGGCATTCCAGACGCGGATGCTGCCTGCCTGGTTCATGCCGTAGATGAGCTGATCCGGGCCGACGGCGACGCGGCTGGGGATCCATGAAGTGGTGAATGGGCGCCATTCGCCAGTGGTGGTGTGCAGGAGACCGCGTTGGGTGACTGCCCAGAGGCCCTGCATGTGGAGATCGCCGACGGACTGGCGGTCCGAGGAGGCGGGTCCTGGCAGCATGCGCTGGGTCCATCTTACAAAAGCGGGTTCGAAGGTATTGAGGAACTCTGTGGTGATGGAGAGCCTTGAGGAATGGCTGAGGACGTGGAGACGGCCGAGACGGTCGGTGGTGGCTCCGGCGAGCGCTCTGGTGGAGCTGGCTGGGACTGTGGTTGGGTGCAGGGGCACGAAGAAAGACGAGCGCACGGAATTGAAGAGAGGCTCTGTGAATTGGGCGACATCGTTTGCGCCGGTTACGAGGAGAGTGCGTTCGAGGTAGGATTGGGTCTGGACGGGGCCGACAGCGAGAGGGGCAGTGATCGGGCCAGTGGAACCGTTGGCGTCGGAGACGGTAACCTCGTAGTTGCCGGCGGAGAGTGAGCCGGCGCGTGGGATGGTGAGGTGGCTTTCGGTGGCACCGGGGATGAGGGAGCCGTTGAGGGACCAGCGGTAGGTGAATGGAGGGGTGCCGGTGACGAGAACCTGGAAGGTAGCGGGATCGCCGAAATCGACTCGCTGGGGGGCTGAGGTGGAGCGGACGGTGAGTGTGGCGGGGGTGCCGGAGTCGAACTGCGGTTCGAGGTTCTGGTTGAGGATATGGATGCGGGGGGCGGAGCCGGCGGTGGTGGTGATGACAATGAAGCCGCCTGAGGGGTTCTGGAAGATGCGCCATGGCGAGCCGATGAGGATGGCGGCGCGATCGCGGAGCCATGAGGTGGACCAGCGCTGGACTCTGGTGTTGGAGGAGCCGCTGGGTTCGAGGGCGACGAGGTTGCGGTTCTGCCAGACGAGGTCAGTGGGGGTGCCGTCGAAGAAGCGGGGTTGAGGGTTGCTGATGTTTGCGATGAAATGGCCGTTACTGAAGGCGATGAGGGAATTGTCCGGGGAGAGTCGGAAGGGTGCGGTGGCGTCGTTCAAGAGTTGCCGGGAGAGTTCCGGGGCGTAGAGGCCTGAGGGGGAGATGGAGACTCTGGCGAGGGAGGTGGGAGTGGAGAGGAAGGCGATCTGCCGAGTGACGGGGTCCCATGTGAGGAAGTCTGCGCGCGCGGTTGAGCCGGAGGATGCGGTGAGCTGGCCGGCGGCGTCGTAGATGTGGTGGGTGGCGGTGGTGGGGGCGAAGGCTGCGGCGAAGAGGAAGTTGTCGGCGGTGACGAGAGCGCCGACTGGGTTAGGGAGAGTGGTGAAGTGCTCGTCCGGGGAGGGCGGGTTGGAGAGGCTGGCCATTCTGATACCGGTGCCGCCTTCGCTAAAGTAGAGCCGGTCGGTGGCGGGTTGGTAGGATGTGATGAGCGGAGGGCCGGAGAGCGGGAGAGAGCCTGAGTATTTTCGTTGCGAGGGCGACCATGTGAAGAGACTCATCATGGAAGGAGCGGCGATGCGGAGGGAGCCATCTTTGTCGATGAAGGCGCTGGCGGGGGCGAAGGGCAGCCCGTCCGGGTTGACGGGTTGACCTGGGGTTGGGAGGGAGAGGGCGGAGAGGGGGATGATGTCGAAGCCGAGGCCGTTGAAGGATGAGCCGTCTGCAGCGAAGACGATGGCATTGGAGGCGTTGACCGCGAGGCGGCAAGGGTTGCGGCGAGAGGTTGAGCCGGTGCCGGAGACGAGCATGGAGTTCCGGTAACCGCTGACAGCGCCGGTGCTGCGGAGGATGACGGGGAGGTCGGTGCCGTGGAAGGCGACGTCCATGACAGTGGTGCCTGAGGGGATCAGGATGGAAGTGACGGGAGCGAGGGCGCGGGCTCCGTGGATGTTTCCTGCGGAGTCGATGACACGGGTGCCGTCCGGGAACGTCCATGTGGCGGTGGCGGTGTAGGCGGCGGCGGGTCTTGGCGCGGAGGTGCTGGCGGCGAGGGAACCGTTCGGCGACAAGTCGAAGGCGTGGAGGGTGGGGATGGAGGCGGAGGGGCCTCGGAAGAAGATGCGGTTGGTGGAGGGGTGGGAGGAAGGGGCGGAGAAGCCTTCGGGGGTGGTGATGGAGCTGAGAGGTGCGCCAGAGGATTTGAGGTAGGTGCGGAGCTGGCCGTCGAAGACCCCGAGGATGTCAGCGGAGGTGAAGAGGCTGGAGACGGGTGAGGTTGTGGAGGTGAGGACAGAGCGGTTGGAGCCGTCGAGGTTCCAGCGGACGATGTTCCGGTCTTCAGCGGCGAAGATGCCGGAGTCATCGATGCAGAGTGCGGAGGCTGCGGCCGTCATGGGGAGAGGGGAGAGCCACTGAAGGGAAATTAGGTCGAAGCGTTCGATGCGGAAAGGTTCTGCGAAGGCGAAGCAGTAGAAGCGTGAGGATCTGCTGGAGATGTTGAGGAAGGTGCCCCCTGCGGCCGGGGTGGTGGCGGTGATGGTGTTGGTGGCGGAGCTTCCTGAGGAGTTGAGGGCAACGACTCTGAAGTCATAGCGGGTGCCTGCGGTGAGGCCGGTGATGACGGTGGACGTGGAATTGAAGGGGAGGGTCCGGGCGGTGGCCCATGGAGGGTCAAAGATGAATGATGATAGCCGGAATTCGACGATGAAGGAGTCCTCGTTGAATGAGTTATCGGACCATGAGAGGGAGAGCTGCTGGTAGGAGATGTCCGAGGCGGTGAGGTTTGATGGAGCGGGAGGGGCGGAGGCGGCGGGGAGTGTCAGAGCGGAGAGAGCTGAGGAAAGGTCGCCGTCGGTGGTGTCGTTGAAGGCCTGGATGCGATAGATGTAAGTGGTGCCGGGAGGGAGGTTGGAGTCGGTGAAGGAGGTGGTGTTGGCGTCGACGACGAAAGAGGTTGAGGGGCCGGCTGGGCTGAGGGAGCGGAAGATGCGGAAGCCTGATTCGTTTGTGGCGTTATCTGACCATGAGAGGGTGATGGAATCATGGAACCTGCGGATGGCGGTGAGGTTGTAGGGTTCGCCGATGGGTTCGTCATCCGAGGAGAGGGTTTTTGAGGTGGTGATGGGCGACGGATCGGAGCGGAGGCTATCGGCGAAGGTGACGACGCGGATTTCATACGAAGAATCGCTGTTGAGACCGGTGACGGTGGCGGAGGTGTTGCCTGCGGGCTGGGCGGGGAGCTGAGTCCAGGCTGCGTCCGGGGATGCAGGGCGGAATTCGAGCAGGAAGGCGGTGGAGTTGTCGGAGCGATCGGCCCATGTGAGGGAGATGGAGTGAGTGGTCCGCGAGCTGACGACTGGCTGGGTGGGGGGGGCGGGTCTGGCGGGGGATTGGTAGAGCGGGTTGAAGTCTGGATCTGTGAGAGTGAAGCGCGGGGTGCCCTCGGCGATAGTGAGGAGGAGGAAGCCGGAATCCGAGGGGAAGATACGGACTGGGGTGCCTCTGAAGGTGCGGGAGGTCAGGTCAGTAGTGAGGGTTGGGCTGCGCGAGATCCGGAGACGAGTATTGCCGGAGGAGGGGTGGATGGAGACGAGGTTATTGGCGTGCCAGAGAGCGTCGGTGAATGGGGCGACTGATCTGGAAGGTTGGCCAGAGGAACCGACGGTGAAGACTTGTCCGCTGCCGAGGGCGAGCGTGGTGCCGTCCGGGCTTTCCCTGAGGGGCGGCATCCAAGGGTTCTGACGGGAGGTGTCGGTGTAGGTGTGGACGGTGGTTGCTGACTGGAGTTGACCGGATGGGGTGAGGATGAGGGAGGTGATATCGTAAGTTGGGATGAATGAATCGGAGCGAGAGAGGGAGAGAAGCCGACGAGTGTCTTTGTTCCATGAGGAGGCGGTCGGTCTGGTGGTGAACTGGGCGAGTCTGGTGCCGGTATTGTTGTAGATTTCTGAGCCGATGATGACGAAGGGATCGGCGGCGGTCATGGAGGGGGCAGAAGGAGCGGCGGAGGCGAAGGGTTGTTCTGCGGGCGAGGGGGCGGAGGCGTCGAGGAAGGTGGTGACGCCGTTTTGGTAGTAAAGGTAGATGCGGCGGTCGGTGGATGAGTGGGAGATGAACAGAGGGGAGCCCTGGAGTGGGATGGTGGGCAGGAAGTCTCTTGTGGTGGGGGACCAGCGGAAGAGTGACAGGTGTAGCCTGCTGAGGAGCCAGACGACGCCGTCGGGGGTTGTGAGGGAGGCATCCGGCGTGAATGCGAGATTCTGTGGGTTTACGGGGACGCCGTGGGTGTTGAGGTTGAGGGTCTGGAGCGGGATGGATTCGGCGCGGAGGCCACGAGGGGAGACGGGGTCGAGGGAGAAGACGACGGCATCGTCTGCGTGGAG
This sequence comes from Verrucomicrobiaceae bacterium, assembly GCA_027483175.1. Lineage (GTDB taxonomy): Bacteria > Verrucomicrobiota > Verrucomicrobiia > Verrucomicrobiales > V1-33 > V1-33. The sequence goes on from JAIXVE010000184.1 coordinate 14,652, forward strand.
GGTGAGGCGGACACCGAGGGTGGAGGAGAGCGGTGCGGCGCCGGATTCTGAGAGGGCGTTGGTGTATGCGGTGAGACGGCCGGGTCGGAGGATGATAGGGATGTTTGAGCCATGGAAGGCCATGTCGGTGAAGGCAGGCGTCATGGGGGTGACGATGGGATTGCCGGGGGCGTTTAGGTAGACATTCCCGAGAGTGTCAGCGATTCTGGTGCCGTCCGGGAAATACAAGAAGCGGAGGGGTTGGAACTTGTCCGGAAGGATGTTGAGAGAATACCTTATGCTGGAGGTAAGACTGCCATTGGGTGCGAAGGTGAAAAACTTCACGCTGGGGACGAGGCCGCTGGCCTGGTTGATGATGAGCCTGAGCTGGGCGGGGTCGAAGGATGCGGTGTCGCGTCCCAGGGGGAAGTAGTCTGTTCCGACGTCCGAGATTTCGAGTTCGGGGGCTTTGCTGAAAGTGAACCATGTGGTGACGCCGACGAGTGCGGCGATGCGGTCTCTGAAAGCGGAGATGAGGGAGACGGGGCTGGAGCAGAGGGCGAAGACGGATCTGGCGGAGCCATCGAGCTGGTAGCGGATGATGCTGGAGTCTTCACCGGTGTAGATACCGGAGTCATCGACCCAGAGAGCGGAAGGGCGGCCCATGAGGGGGATGGGAGGGAGCCATGATCTGGCGGCGAGGTCGTAGCGTTCGATGCGATGGGGTGCGGAGAAGAGGAAGTAGTAGATATTGTTGGAGCGCATGGCGACGGAAACGAAGGATCCGCCGGAGGAGGAGGTGAGGACATCGATGCTGCCAGAGGGGGAGCTTCCGGTGCTATTGTAGGCTCTTGCTCTGAAGGAGTATCTAGTTAGTGGGGCGAGGCCGGAGATGACGGTTGACCGGATGGAGGGACGGAGTTCTGCGACGGTGGTCCATGTGGAAGGCGGGATGGAGGATTGCTCGATGGCGACGGCGTCGTGGGCGAACCCGGAGGGTGAGAAGCTGAGCCGCACGGAAGTGGCGGTGATTTCCGACGCGGTGAAGGACAGCGGGGTTTCCGGGAGCGGTACAGTGAGATAGGTGCTTGCGGAGATCTGGTTGGAGAGATCGCCGTAGCGGTCGCCGTTGATGGCCTGGATGCGGTAGTAGTAGGTTGCGCCAGGGGTGAGGCCTGAGTCTTTGAAGGAAGTGGAGTTGGGTGGGGCGCTGAGAGTGGTGACTGGGCCGTCAGGGGTGGAGGAGCGGTGGATGAGGAAGGCGGATTCGTTGCTGACGACGTCTGACCATAAGAGGGTGATGCTGGTGTTGAGGATTTGTTCGATGGCGAGGTTGTAGGGTTCTCCGAGAGGTTCGTCCGGGGAGGCGAGGGTGCGGATGGAGGTGGCTGGTGAAGGGGAGGAGGGAACGGATTCGGTGGCGGCGATGATGCGGAGGTCGTAGAAAGTGCCGGGGGCTAGTCCTTGGACCGTGGCGGCGGTGGAGTTTGCGGGGGAGGTGAGAGCCTGGGACCATGGAGAGCCTGTGCCAGCGGGGCGGAATTCGATGATGAAGCGGTCCTCGTTGTCTGACAGGTCTGTCCATTGAAGGGAGATGCTGTCGGTGCGGCGGGCTGATAGGACGGGGGTGTCTGGAGCGGCTGGGGGTGTGGGAGAGGAGTAGAGAATGTTGAAGGAGGAATCGAGCAGGTGGAAGACCGGGAAGCGGCTGATGGAAGTGATGACGGCAAGGCCCTGCGGCAATGGGAGGATGCGAACGGGGAGGCCTCTGAAGTGTCTGACGAGCTGGGTTGTCCTGAAGGAAGGAGCGGGTGAGAGTTGAAGGATGGTATTGCTGCGGTGTTCGCGGATGGAGGCGAAGTCCTGACCGATCCAAATGCCGTCGACCGGGTTGAAGCCGAGGGGTTCGATTTCAGTGAGGGAAGCCGTGTCGTAGATGATGCCCGATCCGGTGATGAGGCGATGACCGGAGGGCGAGACGAGCAACGGGACGCTAGAGCGTCCGGAGTTCATGCTGGTGGAGGTAGTGCCAATGCCGTCGGGGGGCACAGGGAGGAACGACGGGGTGGCGTATGCAAAAGAGGTGTCGATGCTGTAGATGCGGCTGGTGGCCGGATCCCAGAGGTGTTGTGCCGTGGATGAACTGTAGGAGAACGGGGAACTGGCGACGAGCGTTCCGGCGGGCGAGTACCTGAAGGTGCCGTTGGCGGCGAAGGAGACGATGGAATCGCCTGCGACGGCGGTTCCGATGGATGGGGCACCAAGGGAGATGAATGGAGCTTCGGCGGGATTGGGTTGGGAGAGGTCGATTCTGGAGATCGCCAGAGCGGGGCGAGGGCGTGCGAGGAAGAGGCGGCTGGAGACGCGGTTGGAGAAGGCGCTGACGGCTTCCTGCTGGAGCGGGAGGGATTTGAGGTAGGAACGGGAGGAAGTGGACCATCTGAAGATGGACTGGAGTTGTCTGCTGAAGAGGTGGATGACATTGTCAGGGCTGATGGACGAATGATTGATGTCATATCGGAAGCCTGAGGGATCGACGGGGCCGATCACCGGATCGGGAGCATTGATCCTGGTGAGAGGAATGGTTTCGACGGAAGGTGCGGAAGCAGTGGGGCGGAAGATGAAGGCATCTGAGAGGTGAAGGGCGAGTTCCGAGGCATTCGAGGCGATGGCAAGGTTAGCTGCGATCGTGAGGTCGGGGCGTGTGGCGGTGAGGGTATTGTCGCTGAGGAGCACGGGGGAATTGCCGATCCATGCGGCGCTGCGGACGCTATAGGCCATGATGACGCCGGCGATGGCCCCCGAGTTGGCGAGGTAACAAGTGCCCGATGAGTTGATGATGAGGCGTTCGTCTGGAGAGAGGAAGAGCCTGAAGGGCTCGTACGAGCTTGGGCCGAGAGGGGTGGTGCCGGAGATCGAGCCTGTGGAAGTGTAGCTGGCGCTGGCTAGTTCGCGAGAGGAGAAGGTGGTGGAGTATCGCCAGCCGACGAGTCTCCGCTGACTTTTGAGGTGAATGGGAGAGCCGTCGAAACCGGGATCCTGCGGCCTGGAGGAGATGACCGCTCCGGAGTTGCGATTGTAGGTGGTGACGGTTCCGGAGGTTTCGTTGTATGCGACGGAGATGATGAGGGAACCGTCGAGGAAAAGGGTTCTGACGGGGTTAGAGGAGAGGCTGGGGGCCGATTCTCCGGACCATGAAGGGGAGTATCGGTAGATGGAGGTGCCGTAGGCGACGGCGTTGCCGAGGTCGTCGCCGGTGAAGGCGGTGGCACCGGAGCGCGGGAGGGTGATGTCCGGGAGCCATGATCTGGTAGTGAGGTCGTAGCGGCGGACTAGGTTTGAGTAGAGGAAGCGGACCTCGTTGCCGAGCCGGTGGGATTGGAGCCATGGGGTTTGGGCGGATCCGGTGGCGGTTAGGAGCAAGAGGAAGAGGAGGATCCAGTTGCTGAGGGAGCGGGAGCGAGATGGAGCGTGGGACGGGCGCATGGGATCTGGCGTTTGGGCCGATCCTGGCGCGGAGAGGGATTCCGACAATCGCGAAGGCTAGTGGATTGAGGGGTTGGCGAAGCGTAGGCGTGAGGGGGCGGCCGGCGGTGTGGGCCGGTGAGTGGTTTGGTTGCCGGAGGCGGCGGTCAGGAGGCGGAGAGGCGTTTGACGCGGTAGAAGCGCGTGCCTGAGCCTGGAGGGGAGTGAGTGCGTGGGGAGCCCTG
>JAIXVE010000288.1 GCA_027483175.1 Verrucomicrobiaceae bacterium
CATGCCGCGGCCGCCGTCGCTGCCTGGGGAGGTGAGCCAGAAGGCGGAGGAACTAGTGACGAAGTCGAGTTTCTGCCAGAAGGAGATGGTGATTTTGTCAGCGGAGGTGGCGAGGTTGGCGAAGTCTGCGTTGGCGGTGACGGATTGGCCGCCGGTGAGGCAGATGGAGGAGTCCGAGGGGAGCCCGGAGCGGCCTCCGCCTGGAGCGGAGAACGTGCCGGTGACGGTGCCGCGGAAGCCGCGGACGGCGTCGAGGGATTGGTCAGGAGCGGAGGCGTCGTCGAAGGCCCAGTGGGCGAGGAGGAATGGTTTGGAGCGGTCGAACGGAACGCTGGAGGCGAGGTTAGGATTGGCGAGGTAGAGACCTTCGTGGGAATCGAGGAACGAGTCGCCATCGGAGTCCGGCTTATTGGGGTCTGTGCCGGGGTTTTCCTGAGAGACGTAGGTGCCGGAGGCGGATTCGACGTTGTCGGTGAAGCCGTCGCCGTCGGAGTCGGCTTTTTTGGGATTGGTGCCGGTGTTGGCTGGGCTGATCCAGATGCCGGTGTTGGTTTCGCTGCCGTCGGTTAGGGAGTCGCCGTCGGAGTCCGGGTTGGTGGGGTCTGTGGAGCGTGCGAGTTCCTGGGAGTCGGTGGACGAGTCGCGGTCGAAGTCGCCGGTGGCGGAGAGTTTGGTGAGGTCGCCAGGGAAGTAGAGGAATTCCCATGCGTCGACGAGACCGTCGGCGTCGGCGTCGGAGGAAGTGCTGATCTCTGCGGGGGATTTGGTACGGGTGGCGAGACTGGTGATGTCCTGGTCGTTGAGGGCGGCGGCGAAGATGGAGAAGTCGTCGATCCAGCCGTTGATGGAGCCTGCGCCGTTGTCAGCGCCGATGTTGAGGGCGCTGAAGTCTGTGGGGAGAGGGAGGGATCCGGTGCCGGAGAGGGAGATGGCGCCGTCGATGTAGACGCGTTTGGAGGGACCGTCTTTGAGGAAGACGAAGTGGTGCCACTGGGTCCAGTCGACGGTGGTGATGGCGGCGTTGATGCGCTGATTGGCGGCGCAGCAGCCTGCGGAGTCGAAGTAGATGATGTTATTGGAGTATGGGCAGTGGGACTGGAAGCCGCGGAAGGCGCTGCCTGCGCCGGCGGCGGTGGAGTAGAACCAGAAGCTGGAGGAGTTGGCGATGTTGACGCGTTTCTGCCAGAAGGAGACGGTGAGTTTGTCGATGCGGGTGGCCATGTTGAGCCACGGGGCGTTGTCGAGGCGGAGTTTGCCGCCGGCTGCGGAGATGCGGAGGGCTCGATCGCCCGGGGTGGAGGAAGCGCCTTCCGCGTCTGGTGAGTAGGCGGCGTTGGTGGTTAGGGTTCCGGCGTGGCCGGCGCGGGAGTCGCGGGCGATGGTTGGGGAGGAATTGTCATTGAACTGCCACCATGCGAGGAGCGTGGGGACACCGGGCTGGACTGGGGTGCTGGCGGCGTTGACGGGATTGGAGCCGTAGGAGACTTCATCACCGTCGCGGACGAGGTCGGAGTCGGAATCGGTGAGGAGAGGGTTGGAGCCGGTGTTGGTTGGGCTGACGAAGGTGCCGGTGTTGGATTCTGCGCCGTCCCTGAGGCCGTCGGCGTCGGTGTCGGGATTGATGGGGCTGGTGCCGCGGTTGGCGGTGCTGACCCAGATGCCGGTGTTGGTTTCCGAGCCGTCGGAGGCGCCGTCGGCGTCGGAGTCGGAGTTGGCGGGATTGGTGCCGAGGGCGAGTTCCGAGCCGTTGTTTAGCCCGTCGCTGTCGCGGTCGGTGGTTGGGCTGGTGAGTTCGGTGAGGGATGGGTAGAAGCGGAGTTCCCAAAGGTCGGGGAGACCGTCGCCGTCGGTGTCGTTAGGATTGACGCCGGGGAGGGAGTCCGGGGGTGCGCCGGTGGAGAGTTGGGCGACGTCGGTATCGGAGAGGGCGTGGGAGAAGACGGCGAAGTCGTCGATGTCGCCGTTGACGGCTTCGGTGGTGGTGGGGCTGTTGCCGATGAAGAGTTCGGTGATGGCGGAGTTGATGGGGGCGGTGCTGATGCCTGAGACGAGGAGGCCGCCGTCGATGTAGACGAGTTTGGAGTCGCCGTCCTTGATGAGGGCGACGTGACGCCACTGGGTCCAGTCGGTGGAGAAGCCAGCGAAGACGCGATTGACGTCATTGGTGCAGCAGCCGCCGGTGTCGAAGTAGATGGTGTTATTGCTCCATGGGACGTGGGCCTGGAAGCCGCGGCCGCCGGAGGCGGCGGGGGAGACGAAGGAGAGCGGGGTGGCGTTGCGGATGGCGTTCTGGCGGATCCAGAAGGAGACGGAGAGGATGTTGGAGGCGGCGGCGTCGGTGAAGTAGCCGGCGTTGCCGACGTAGATGCGCTGATTGCCGACGCCGAAGCGGCTGGCGCGGTCGGAGGCGGTGCCGGAGCGGCCCTGGCTGGGGTCGGTGATGGCGGCGCCGGCGAGGAGTTGGCCGGGGAGGCCGGCACGGGAGTCGGTGACGACGCCGCCGGAGGGTGGGGAGTCGAAGGACCACCATGCGACGAGGTCGGCGCGTGCGGCGGCAGGGGCGAGGAAGGAGGCGGCGGCGGTGAGGGAGCGGACGGTGAAGAGGGAGGTGATGGGGGGAGTCTTCATTTTGTTGGGGGGAGATTAAAATGAACGACAGCGGGATATCAGGAATGTCGGTGGGGCGGCAAGGAAACTTTTCGGTGTGGAGCCGGGGATGCGGAGGAGAAAGGGAGGGGCGCGGGAGGAGGTGGAGAGGAGAGGTGTGGGGAATGAGAGCGATGAAATCTGTGATTGGCGTACTGGTGATGGCGGTGTGTGGTGTTAGGTCCGAGGAGGCGGGGACAGCGCCGGTGGTGATGAAGGTGCTGGTGTTGAATTATGATCCTGTGAGTGAGGGGAAGCGGCTGCACGAGTTGTTCGGGTGGAATGATCCGAGGGTGATGGCGAAGGGGTGCATTGAGGACATGGAGAAGGCGTCGGGCGGGAGACTGCGGCTGGAGATAGCGGAGTGGCGTGATCTGGATGAGATTTATGCGAGGGAGGACGGGGGGCGGTACACGGTGGAGGAATATGTGAGGAACCGGCGGAGCGGGAAGGGTTGGGTGGAGAAGTTTTCTGAACTATCCGGAGCTGACGGGGAAGACGAAGAAAGTGTCGGTGCGGACGTGGTCGCCGGAGGGAGGGGATACGCACCGGGATTACATGCGGTGGTATTTCGAGCGACTGCCGAAGGCGGCTGGGGTGAATGCGGATGGGCGGGTGAACAACTGGTGGCGGTACCTGTATGATTTCGGGAATTACGGGAATTACGGGAAGCCGCTGAGTGCGGGGGCTGAAGTTGTGAGGGTGGAGATGGAGAAGGAGAAGACCGTGGTGCGGGTGGCGTTGCGGAGTGCGGGGATGGTGCGGCCGGAGACTTGTGTGGCTGGGGTGTTCGGGTTGCGGGTGGGTGGGGTGGCTAGTGCAGCCCGCCTTACAGATGGTATCTTCTGATTTTGTGGGAAGGAAGGAGGATTGAGCCGCACTGCGGAGGGGGTAGGGGACGGGTCTTTTTCCCGATTCCTGTGTTGCTCGTCG
>JAIXVE010000168.1 GCA_027483175.1 Verrucomicrobiaceae bacterium
AAAATGAAACTGTTTGGCAAAGAACGTTCGTTTCAGGGGGACAAAAAGCCCGATTGTGATCGTTTCCGTCACAACCAGGTCCTTCAGCCGCGCTGATCGCATTGTTTCGTGCGACCCCTGTCAATACCACACCCTCCAACACACGCAACTCTTTTCTCCCTCTTTTTTGCAACTTTCTTGCCCCAGCCCCATGAACACCCGCCCAAGTCGCCCGCAATTCCCAGCGGTAGGCCCAGGTTTTGTTGGCCGATCATCTCATCCACGCCAATACTGCCCACAGCCCGCCCATGCGCAGGCCGTTCTGTTATGGATCTCAACTCCCGGTCTCCCGTCTTCGCAGCCGCCGGCGGTGGCGGCCAGTTCATGCCGTTGCTGGCGCTGACCCTGCTCGCGACCGTTCTGCTCACGCTGCTCCTGCGCCGCTTCCGCCTTCCCGCGCTGCCTGGCTATTTCCTCTGCGGATTCCTCCTCGCGAGGCTGAGCCCGATTCCCATGGGCGAAGGCACGGAAGCAGCAAAACTACTCGGCGAGATGGCCGATGTCGGCATCCTCTTGCTCATGTTCACTGTCGGAGCCGAATGCTCAAGGCACGAGCTGCAGCAATTGAGGAAACGCGGCCTCGGGGCTGGTCTCTGGCAGGTGGGGTTGACCGGAGGACTGGTCGCCGCCCTCGCGCTCGCATGCGGCCTGTCGGCCGGAGCCGCCGTCACCGCAGGCATGGCCGCAGCTCTTTCCTCCACCGCAGTCGGCGTTCGCCTGTTCGACGACACCGGCATCTCAGAACATCCCGGCGCAAAACTGACCCTCGGCATTGCTCTGGTCCAGGATATCCTCGTCATCATCTTCCTGTTGCTGCTCCAGAGCGCTCCGGACGGCAGTAGCGCTGCCGCGCGCTGGGGCGGACTCGCCCTCAAAGCTCTCCTCTTCATCGGATGCGCCGCCCTCTTGAGCCGCATCGCCGTTCCCGCGCTCCTGCGCTCCGTCAGCAAGTCCCGCTCGCGTGAACTGTTCACGCTCGCCGTTCTCGCACTCTGTGCCGGCGTCGCCGCCCTGGGCGATACGCTCGGCCTAGGCTTAAGTCTCGGTGCCTTCGCCGCTGGAGTCACCGTGAGCGGCTCCCTATATAGTCACCGCATCCTCGCCGATGCCGCCCCGTTCCGCGACTTCTTCCTCACCGTCTTCTTCCTTTCGCTCGGCGCCCTCGTCAACCTCCCGGTCCTCGCCGCACATTGGCCGCTCATCCTTGGCGCAACCGTTCTCTCCCTAACCGCAAAACCCTTCCTCACCGCCCTCGGCGCTCGGCTCTCAGGATCTCCCAAAGCCGCCGGCACCGCCGCCGCACTCGCACTCGCCGGATGCGGCGAATTCTCCGTCGTGCTCTGCCGGGAAGCCGCGGAACGAGGCTTGCTGACCACGGGATTCGCCAACGGCGTCCTCGCCGTCACCGCCCTCTCCCTGACGGTCTCCCCGTTCCTCATGAAGTTCGCCGCAGCACGCGGCTGGTTCAAGGAGGCCCCGCGGCAGCCTTCCCCCGCTCAGAAGGGACCCGCCAAGCCTTCCGCAGCCGCCGCCGCAAAACGAATCCGCGGCATCACCGACCACGCGATCCTCTGCGGCTACGGAACCGTCGGACAGATCCTCCATCGCGGTCTGCAGCGGCTCGGCATTCCCGTCATCATCATCGAACTGAACGCCGAAACCGTCGCCCGGCTCCTCGCAGAAGGTCACGCCGTCCTCTTCGCCGACATCGCCCAAGCAGATACCCTCGAACTCGCAGGCATCGCCCGCGCTCGTCTCCTCGTCGTCACCTTCCCCCAGCCGGAAATCGCCAGAACCGTCATCACCCAGGCCCGTGAACGAAACCCCGACGCCGTCCTCCTCTGCCGCGCCCGCTTTCCAGACGAAGCAGAAATGCTCCGCAGGGTCGCCCCTGGCGGTGTCGTCCACGACGAATTCGAAGCCGGCTCCCGCATGCTCCGCATGTGTTCCCGGGCATTCGCCGGCTCATCAGATGCCGATAGCACGGAGCACCAGTAACCTCACTCGCCAAGCGGCAGGTCCGGAATCCCATGCCGGGCAGCAGCCTCCTTCAAACCCTTGACCGCTGCCGCCATCTTCGCATTCAACGACTCGAAGGCCGCCTTGTTGGCAGTCTCCCATTCCGCAAGCGCCGCACCTTCCGCCTTCGGCATCGTCGCCAGCAGCTTCTGCACTTCGATCAGCGTGTTCTGATACTCTCCAAAACCCGATTTCAAATCCTCAGGGAGTCCGTCCGTCGGAATCGCTTTCAGATTCGCCATGATGTCCTTCATCACCGAATCCGTGTTCTTCAAGTCTCCTGCCGCACCATCCTTCGTGGCAAGCCATTCGTGGAAACCAGCAAGCCGCGTCCGGAAACTCTCCACCGCCGCACTCCCTTTGCCTCGCGCCGCAGCCGCAATCTCAGCAGCCTTCTCCGCAGCAGCAGCCCGCAGATCGACCGCCTTCACCGACGCCTCGGCCTTCAACTCGCGCGACTTCTCAATCGCCGCCGCCGCCACCGCCTTCGTCTTGTCCACCGCGGTCGCTCCCACCTCCTTCGCTTTCGTCACCACCTGCCCGGCTTCCTCACGCGCCGCCGCCTTGGCCGCAGTCGCCGCCTCCGCTGCCTTGGCTTGCGCCTCCCGCGCCTTGTCATTGTCGCAGGCAACAAGAAACAGAATGGCGGCAAGTGGTAGCTTCTTCATGGCAGGCAGGTCTGTCGGTTAATGACTCCCGACGCTCTCATGCCTCCGCCCGCAGAGCAATCGGCGAATCTCAAGCATCATCAAGATACTCCTGCCACACCGTAGGCAGCGGCGCAGCCTCCACACTGCTGGCAATCCGTCCTTCGTTCGCCGGCACAAACGTCGTGCTCGTCCCGTAAACCATCAGCAGATCCTGACTGCTCGCCGACCGCAGCGCGTGCGCCACACCCGCAGGAATCACCACCCCCGCATTGTTCGCCGACGGAAGATCATCACCCCACAGAATAAAACGCATCACCCTCCGCGGCAACCCAGGCCGTTCATCCACGAGAATCATCTCCGCAATGCCCTGCAAAAAGAACATCGCGTCCCATTGCTCCCGCTCATAAGGCCGCAGCCCAAAATTTCCCGGCTCATCAACGAACAGTCGCCGGAACCACGCCGCCGCATCGACCCCTTCCGGTATCGCCGGCGGATGAATGTGAAATCCCTTCGCCGTCCCCGCAAACATCCGCGCCGCCGCCCACTGCCGCGGCCACATTCCAATCCGATGCAGCGCCCCATCCGTCTCACGCGCAAACTCCCCGAAAAACCCTCGGCTGTGCTGCGGATAAATCGTCCGCGGAAACACCACCACCCCAGGAATCCACACGTCCTCCAATCCCCCCGGCGCTCCGTCCACCGACACAATCTCTCGCGCTTCCACACCCGATGTTCCTAACCGCTCCGCCAGCGGCGCTTTTCCATACTGCCGGGTTTCAAGGCGCGCCCGCGCCCCATCGCTCAGTCCATTCCAAAGATCACTCATGCCGCAAATCTCTGGGACCGCCCACCCGCGGCGTCAATCGGGCGCACCTACCTCAACCGCAGTCCATGCCGCTGCCAGAATCCCGTCAACTGCCGCACCGAACCGTTGAAAACACTCCGCTCCACCGGCCGGTCAAGATTTCCAAACCACGGACTGAACTGCCACCGCCCATGCTGGTAAACCTTCGGACGCGACGCCCCTCGCGCCCAGTCAACCCCGCCATACTGCCACATCGTCCAATCGCTCCACAGCCGGTATTGCCCCACCAGTCCCTCCGGACTGCCAGGCGCAGGAAATACCGGCCCCGCTCCGCTCTCATGTGAATACAGCGCCAGCCAGTACGGAGCCCGGCCCAACCGCGCCCGAGTCGCCCGGTCCGCCGCCCGAGTCTGCTGCTTCAGTTGCGTGCTGTTCTCAAGATAAGCCACCGGCACCACTCCCGTCCGCGCCTCCACCCGATCCATGAATCGCAAGATCGCCGACAACGTCAGGTCTCCATCATAATCGCCGCACAACAGCAGCGACGACGCATTCCAGCGGCGGCTGCGCGCCAGCGCGATCGCCCGGTTCACAAACTGATCCGCCTGAACCACCGGATCCACATGCCGCTGCACCCGGTAATACAACCCCGGCAGCATCCCCACCCGATCCGCAGACTGAATGAACGCCGCGCACTTCGTGTCCAGATTCCCACCCTTCCCCGCCCGCGCAATCAGCCCCGCCGCTCCATTATCCCGCAGCGCCGTCACATCATTCTCCGAATAACTCCTCCCCTGCCGCTGCCGTTCCTTCGGATCATACGACGACACATTGATGATCTGCGGAAGCGCCGGCGGCGCTGCAGACACAACACGCCCCGTCACCAGGGTCACAACAAGCATCAGTAATTTCAGGCGGCTCATGGGAAAGCCCAGCACCATCCCAGCCCCCATCCACCCTGTCAATCCCCCCCTCAGCGCAGATAAATGAACTCCTTCGCATTCAGCAACGCCAGCGCAAAGCTCGCCAGCGGATCCGCAGGCGCTGCCGGACTCTCCGCCGCCAAGGCAATCTCCAGCGGCGCAATCACCGCATCAAACTTCGAATACCGCTCCAGCTCAGCAGGCGTCAGCGCCTCCAGCATCCGCTCGCGCGAAATGAAAACCCCCTCAAGTCCCGCAGAACGACCCACTTCTTCCGCCGACAACGCCCGGTCATACAGCCGCGCCCGGTGAATGCTCCCGCTCAGCAGCCGGTTGCCCTCCGGATTACCATGACGGCATCCTAACTGCATCATCGTCTGACCCGCCGCAAACGCCACCGGCCCGCTGCTCTTATATGGCCGCCCGTACGGCAATCCATCCCGGAACAACCGGATCGTCCCGTCCTCCGCCCACGTGATCGCCACATGCACCGGCCGCGTCGCCGCATCCGTCTCCGGCGGCCCTTTAGCCGGCTTCGTGCGCGCAAAAACATTGCTCCCCGCCAACCACTGCCGCGGATCCTGCTCCCCGAAAACCACCGCATCAAACGTCGTCCCCGTCAGATCCTGTACCGTGAATACCCCGCCACCTGCCTGCTCCAGCGTGCTCAGCGTCACCCACGCCTCCAGTGTCTTCGCCCGCAATGTCACCCCTAACGGCCCCGTCGACGCCCACGCATCCCGCCCATTCAACACCAGCGCCCCTTTCTCAATCTTCGCCCCTCCATGCAGCCGCAGCGGAATCGCCGACACCTCCCCCTCGAAATCCCACTCGGCCATCGCCGCCGGAGCCGTATCCGCAGAAGGCACCGCCGACCGCAGCTTCGCCACCACCGGCGCGACCATCGCCTCCTGCGCCGCCCTAGCCTCCGCTAACTCCCGACGCATCCGTTCCTCCTTCTCCGCTTTCACCCGCCCCGCCATCTCCGCCTCCTCCATCCACCGCAGGCTCCGCTCCACTTCCTCTCCCGATGGCACCCGCTGAAAACCCTCAACGTAAAACCGCCTGACCTGCTCCGCGCGATCCGCCGTCCCCTTCGCCACCCGCTCCGCCCACTCCCTCGCCCAACCCTGCACCAGCGGCGCATTCATCAGGGTCAGCGCCTGCGCCGGAACATTCGTGCTGTCCCGCCGTCCCCTCGTGCTGCTCGGAATCGGCGCATCAAATACCGTCAGAAACGCATCCGGCGCATTCCGGATCACCCTCACATAAACACTCCGCCGCGGCACTCCGCCCTCAACCCCCGGTCCACCGCCCGGCTCCATCCTGCCAGTCATCGCCACCATCGCATCCCGGATCGCCTCCGCCTCCAATCGCCGCAGCGTCCAGTGCGACAGCAGCGCATTGTCCGGATCCTTCGCCGCCGCCGCCGGCGACGCCGCCGACTGCGCCAGGAATGCCTCCGATGTCACTAGCAATCTCAGCATCGCTTTGATCGATCCACCGTTGCGCAGAAACTCCCCCGCCAGCCAGTCCAGCAGCTCCGGATGACTCGGCAATTCGCCTAACTTCCCAAAATTGTCCGTCGTCGCCACCAGTCCGCGCCCGAACACATGATGCCACAACCGGTTCACCACCACCCTCGCCGCCAGCGCACTGCCCGGCCCCGCAATCCGTTCCGCCAACTCCAGCCGCCCGCTTCCCGCCGTCTCATACGGCCGTCCATCCAGCGCCGAGAGAAACCCCCGCGGCACCGCCTCCCCGGGCTTCCGGATATCCCCCCTCACATACAGCGGCCAGTCCGCCGCATCCGTCTCCATCACCCCCGGCACCCGCACCGGTGCCCGCACGCGTCCCTCAAGCTTCCCCATCTCCTCACGCACCCTCGCCACCACCGCCGGCTCAGTCCCTAGCAATCCCCTCTGCATCGCAGCATTCAGAAACCCCGCCGTCTCGTCATCCAGCCTCCCCGCCACCGCCGCCCGCAGCGCCTTCCCATACCGGTTCTCCAGTTCCCCCATCGATCCCGGAACCTCCCCGTCCAGCACCCCTAACAACGCCGCCGCCGGCTCGAACGGCACCACCGCCGCATCCACCGGATAAAAAATCTCCGACACCCCGATCCACGCCCGCTCCCCGCCTCCCGCCTCCACCGGATGATCCGGATTCGTCAGCACCTCAATGTGCACCGTCTCCCCCTTCCAGTAATCAAGATCAAACGACACCCACCGCATCTCGTCATGATCCAACCCCGTCTTCGGATACACCAGCCCCGCCCGCGGATAATTCCGAATCACTAGCCGAACCGACGCATTCCTCCCGCTCGCACGCACCCACACTCTCCCGCCACGGCTCTCGAATCGCTCGCTCTGAAACACCCCGCGGTGCAGTCTCGTCGCCGCATCGGAATACTCACCCGCTACCCGGAACCGCAACGCCGGCTCGTCACCGCCCGCTCCCACCGCCACCAGCGGCTTCTCACCACCCGCCTCAAACCCCGGCCCGGATCGATACACCTTCCCCGGCCCCCCCGCCGCCGCCGTCCACCGGAAATGCGCCCGCGCCTCCCCATGCGCCTGCCGCCGCTTCACATATTCATCCCGCAGCCCCTGCAACCGCGCCCACTCCGCTGCCCTTCCTTCCTCTCCCGCCGCCCGCATCCGCAACAGCACCCCTAACGGCCCCAGTCCATCCCCTTCCGCCGCCTTCGCCTCAGCCGCACTCCCAGGCACCCACCGCCCTAGCGCACCCTCCGCAAATCCCGCCGCTCCCCACGCAGCTAGCACTTCTCTCATATACCTCCCTCGCAACGCCAGCATCTCTCCCACCAGCGCCCGCTGCCCCGGATCCGCCGCCGCATCCACCTGCCCCGGCCGCCCGTTCGCAAACACCCCGAACATCGCATAGTAATCCTTCTGACTGATCGCGTCGAACTTGTGATCGTGACACCGCGCACAACTCACCGTCAGCCCCAGAAACGCCTTCGACACCACATCCACCTGGTTGTCCGTGAAATTCACAAACTCATCCAGCGCATCCGTCGGCGTGAACCCGTGAAACACCATCCGCAGATGCGCCGGACCCATCGCCGCCTCATTCAGCTTCCCGTCCGCACTGACCCGCGGCTCCATCAGGTCGCCCGCCAGATGCTCCCTCACTAACTGGAAATACGGCACGTCGGCATTCAGCGCCCGAATCAGATAATCCCGATACTGCCAGGCATGCGGAATCGCCGGGTCACCCTCGCTCCCGTGACTCTCCGCATACCGCAGCCAGTCCATCCAGTGCCGCGCCCACCGCTCCCCGAACGCCGGCGACGCCAGCAACCCGTCCACCACTCGCCCCCATTCCCGCCGCTCCCCATCCGCACCATCCCACCCAGCCAAAAACCGCGCCGTCTCCTCCGGCGTCGGCGGCATCCCAGCCAGCACAAACCACGCCCGCCGCACCAGCGTCGCCGCATCCGCCACCCCAGCCGCCTCCACCCCACGCGCCGCCATCGCCTCCCTCAAAAACCGATCCACCGGATGCCTCACCCCAGCCACCTTCGGCACCTCCACCTCCTTCAGCGGCTGCCAGCACCACCATTCCCGCCGCAACCGAAACGCCGCCGCCCAATCACCACCCTCCCCAGCTGAAGGCCGATCCCGCGGATCAGGCGCTCCCGACCGCACCCATTCCTTCAGATCCGCCACCGCCGCCGCCCCCAGCGGCTCACCATTCTTCGGCATCTTCAACTCCGCATGCGTCCCCGACACCGCCCGCACCAGCAAACTCCCCTCAGCATCCCCAGGCACAATCGCCGGCCCGCTCTCCCCTCCCTTCAACAACCCCTCCCGCCAATCCACTCGCAGCCCTCCCTTCTGCTTCCCCGGCCCATGACAATCATAACAAGCCGACGCCAGCACCGGCCGCACCTTCGTCTCGAAAAATGCCGTCTGCTCCTCCGTCAGCTCAGCTCCAGCACCCATCACGGGCATCCACATCACAGCAATCAGTATACGGCGCATCACCCCCACCCTGCCGCCACCACTCCTCACCGGCGAACTCATTTTCACGTACCCACACCCTCGCCTCCATCCCTCACCCCTTCCTCGCGAAAACAGGTTGAGCCCCGCAAGCCCTGTCCTAAGGTCGCATTCCGCCGCGTCCACCCACCGGCGCAGACGTATTTCAAGGCCCACAGCAACGACCAGATCAAGACCATGAGCGACCCCGCACCGCACCCAGAGGACCCAGAACTCCAAGACCTCACCCCGGACTCCCCGTCCGACCCGCTCGACGCCGCCCTCATGGAAGTCGCCCAGTGGAAAGACGCCGCCCTCCGCGCCGCCGCCGAACTCGACAACTACCGCAAACGCATGGCCCGCGAAATGCAGGAAGCCGCCCGTTATGGCAACGCCGGTCTCCTCGAAAGCCTCCTCCCCATCCTCGATAACTTCGACTACGGGCTCCAGGCCGCTCGCCAGGAAAACGAAAAATCCAACCTCTTCATCGGCCTCAATATGGTCCTGAAACAAATCCAGGACTTCCTCCGCGACCAGGGCGTCGAAGAAATCCCCATCTCCGGTCCCTTCGACCCCAATCTCCACGACGCCGTCACCCAGCAACCCCACGACTCCCTCCCGGAAGGAGCCATCATCACCCAGACCCGCAAAGGCTACAAACTCCGCGACCGTCTCCTCCGACCCTCCTCCGTCATCCTCAGCAGCGGCCCAGCCGCTCCCGACGCCTGACCCAACCAAGGATCGTCCGCCCACCCCCTCTCCTCCATGGCCAAACGGGACTACTACGAAGTGCTCGGCGTCGAAAAATCCGCCAGCGCCGACGAAATCAAAAAAACCTACCGCAAACTCGCGGTAAAATTCCACCCCGACAAAAACCCCGGCGACAAATCCGCCGAAGACAAATTCAAGGAAATCGGCGAGGCCTACGATGTCCTCGGCGATGAAGAAAAACGCGCCGCCTACGACCGCCACGGCCACGCCGCCTTCCAGGGCGCAGCAGGCCAGGGCGCCGGCGGCTTCCACGATCCCTTCGAAGTCTTCCGCGAGGTCTTCGGCGGCGGCGGCGGCGGTGGCATCTTCGAAGAATTCTTCGGCGGCGGCTCCCGACGCTCCTCCCGCAACGGCCCCTCCCGCGGCAGCGACCTCCGCTACGACCTCGAAATCACCCTCGAAGAAGCCGCCAAAGGCACCGAGAAATCCATCGACCTCGAACGCTCCGTCGCCTGCGAAAAATGCAGCGGCTCAGGCTCCGCCAAACCCGGCGGCACCAAAACCTGCTCCACCTGCGGCGGCGCCGGCCAGGTCATCGCCACCCGCGGCTTCTTCCAGGTCCAGCAACCCTGCCCGGATTGCCACGGCGCTGGCCAGATCATCTCCAACCCCTGCCCCGATTGCCGCGGCCAGGGCCGCGTCGAAAAAAGCACCCGCATCAAACTCCGCATCCCCGCAGGCATCACCGAAAGCGCTCGCCTCCGCTCCAGCGGCAACGGCGACAACGGCATGCGCGGCGGCCCAGCCGGCGACCTCTACGTCGTCATCCACATCCGCCGTCACGAAATCTTCGCCCGCGAAGACGACGACCTCTACTGCGAAATCCCCCTCAGCTTCACCAAAGCCGCCCTCGGCGGCGATCTCGTCGTCCCCACCCTCGAAGGCAAAGCCACCGTCAAAATCCCCGCCGGCACCCAGAGCAGCACCGTCTTCCGCCTCCGCGGCAAAGGCATGCCACGCCTCCAGAGTTCCTCCAAAGGCGACCTCATGGTCCGCGTCCAGGTCGAGGTCCCCACTAACCTCACCTCCGATCAGAAAGATAAACTCAAGGAATTCAGCGACGCCTGCGGCGGCGAAAACGAACCCATGGCCGAATCCTTCTTCGAAAAAGCCAAACGCTTCTTCTCCTGACTTCAACCAGCCACTCCCATGCTCGACGTCTTCCACAACCTCGCCGACTTCTCCTGGATCTCCAGCAGCTCAGCATGGATCGGCCTGCTCACCCTCATCCTCCTCGAAGTCGTCCTCGGCATCGACAACATCGTCTTCATCTCCATCCTCACCGGCAAACTCCCCGAGGCCCAGCGCGAAAAAGCCCGCCGCAAGGGCCTCATCCTCGCCGTCATCCCCAGAATCGTCTTCCTCCTCCTGCTCGGCCTCATCCTCGGCATGCAGGAACCTCTCTTCTCCATCCCGTGGCCATTCGGTCAGGGCGACTCCGCTCACCCCGGCCCTCACCCCGTTGAACCCGGCAAACTCGCCATCACCGGCCAGGACCTCGTCCTCCTCGTCGGCGGCCTCTTCCTCATCGTCCAGGCCGTCCGCGAAATCCACCACAAGCTAGAAGGCCCCGACGGCTCCCAACAAGGCAGCACCGCCGCCGCAGCCGCTACCATGGCTCAAGTCATGGTCCAGATCATGTTCATGAACGTGATCTTCAGCCTCGACTCCATCATCACCGCCGTCGGCATGGTCAAACAAATCCCCGTCATGATCATCGCCGTCCTCGTCAGCACCGTCGTCATGATGCTCGCCGTCAATACCGTCAGCAACTTCGTCGAAAAACACCCCACCGTCAAAATCCTCGCCCTCTCCTTCCTCCTCCTCATCGGCACCAACCTCCTCGCCGAAGCCGCCCACTACCACATCCCAAAAGGCTACGTCTACTTCGCCATGGCCTTCTCCGTCTTCGTCGAAACCCTCAACATCAAGGCCGCCAAAAAATCCAACCCCGTCCACCTCAACCCGCCCGCCTGACCCCCCTCCCAGCTCCCGCTCAGCGCCCGCCGCTCTTCCTCCGCTCCTCGCAGACCCCCATCGTCCTCAGGGTCTCGCAACTCGCCTCAATCCGCAGCGACGTGCTCTGCGGCTGGAAACCCAGTCGCCTCGAAATGCAGTCCTCCAGCAGGTTCAGGTGCTTGTCCTCAAACTCCACAATCTTCCGGCAATCCGAACAAATCAGATGGTTGTGCCGCGGATGATCCACGAAATTCGGATCGTAGCACGTCTGCTGCATCCCCAGATCAATCTCCCGCAGCAACCCGCTCTCCACCAGCAGACTCAGCGTCCGATATAAAGTCGCTCGGCTCGCCGCAGGATCCAGCTGCCTCGCACGCTCCCACAACTCGTCCGCCGTGAAATGATCCGTCGTCGAAAACGCCGCCTCAATGATCACATCCCGCTGCCGCGTCCGCCGCAACCCCTTCCCAGCAAGGAATTCCTCAAGGCGGCGGTAGATATCAGGGTTGATGACTGGTTGGCCCATCGGTTCAGAATAATTCAGCGTCGCCCCAGAACCTGACAGCCCCGCCGGAAAACACAAGCGCCGCCAGAGAACTGCGACAGCATGGATCACACTACCGTTGCTCCCTTCCGGGCCTGGCGGGGTTCGCGCGTCCACACTCCACAGCCCCTGACGGCGGACCGCTCCCTCCCACACCCCGCACCCCCACGCAAGCCGGAATCATCACGGCCCAGTCTCCACCCGCAGCCGGAAAAACAATCGCTTCCCGCTCCCAGCCCCCGGCCGCGCACTCACCGTCCGCACATCCCCAACCGTCTCATCCCCCAGCACCACCACCGACGCCCCATCCCCTCGCCGCCAGTCAGAGCTCGTTCCATCCAGGCTTCCAGAGCGGCTCCGGTGGTCTGGGCGGGCATGAGATTATGATTGATGGTGCCAGCCCGCTGCCGGGCTCCATTTCATAGCGGACTTCCCGTCGTCTGAAAAAAGCACGGGATTAAGAAAACCATGCAGCCGCCCGATGATCACTGGCAGCGGATCAGCCCTGAGCCTGCTTTTGCGGAGAAAGGAGACCCACTGCGCCTGCTTGCTCCTGTCTTCGCCAAAGGCAGCCGTCAGCGCCAGCGGCGTCTCTTCGGGCCAGGCGGTGCAACGCATCGCAAAGGTGCCTTTCAAAGCACGATGCAACGTCGGCAAATCAAACTCCATGTGCCTGCACAGCCAGTCCAAGTCGAAGAAGTCCTTCATGCGGCTGTTGTCCATTCGCAGTTCCACGGCCGCGTGCAGCTTCTCGGCGATCACCGTTTCCGGCGGATACATCAGCAGCCTCGCTTCGGGAAAACCTAGCAGCTCGCGCCACGACTGCTCCACGGGTTAAAGTCACCTCCCTTGCTGCGGGAGAGGTTCAGCAGCCGGTCTTTGATGGAGGCGGCGAGATGCTTCATGCCAGCGCCTCCATGTAGGGCCGCATCACGCGATCCATCCTGAGCTTCTCCCGGTATTGGTGCATGGGCAGCAGGCTCTTCCGGCCCTTTCGCCGCCGTTCCCATAGTGCTTCCAGACAGGCTTCCAGCGTCACATGGTTCCGGTGCTTGAAGCAGTCCACAATGGTGCGATCCGGGTCCGTCACCTTCACCGACACACCATCCAGCACGTGCGTTTCCACACCCAGAGTAAAACTCTCCGGCACACGACTCCGGATGATGCGCAGGGGCGGCCACTGCACCTTGGGCGTCGGGCAGTTATGCGGGATCATCATCCAGATTTCCCTCGGCTGCTGCGTGCCGATCTGGTGGAAAGCCAGCGCGCTGAGCAGGCAAACAACACCTTTGGGCACTTGAAGGGCCGCTTCCATCAAGCCGGGCATGATGTGTCCCGGCCCACCCACCACGCAGTAAAGCCCGCGCCCCGTGCGCGTGATCAGCCCGGCACGCTCGAGCCGAGTCAGCGCCATGGCATTCACCCCGGCAGCCAGTGCCTCCGCACGGCGAAAGAGCGGCTTCGTCTGCGCAAGTTGGCGCAGCTTCTCGAAGGGAGGATTGGGTTTCATAGAACCGGGGCGGAGGTTACAAAGTCTAGTCCATTGTGTTGCAATGTCCTACACTTTGCAACAGCCGCCTTGCCTTCCCCTGCGTGCTCTCCAGAACCTGTCTCAGCATCCAACGCGAACTCCGCATCGAAGTCGCACGGCTTCGCTCGCTCCCAGCAATCGCCGCCTCAGTCCGGCGTCGGCTCTTGAACTGGTGCCGCCCTTCGCCGCCAGCATCACGCCGCCCGTCAGGGCGCACCCAATGGAGGCTTCCAGGAGCCACTTCCGTCGCCTGCGCCCCCCGTCAACGCTCGGGATGCTTGAACACCGTGACTTTGATGTAGTTCGACTCGATCTCAAACTCAGCCGGACGATTGCCATTCTCAGCCAGCAGTGCCTGGGCTTTCGAAATACCTCTTCCGTAACGGTTGGCATATTTCATCACCATCAGCACCTCGGCGAGGACTGGATTTCGGTAGTCTGTAACGTGGGGAAAGTTCTCCTTGCTGACTTCTCCGTAGAGACCGCCGGTGTTCATGATCTCAATGCGGTCCGGGTAGAAATAAAAGCGCACGGGCGAGTTCGATTGGTAATCCCGATGAAGCACCGCATTCACCAAAAGCTCGCGCATGGCCTCGGGTGGATAGTCCCAGATGATTCTCTCCCGCAAGCCCGAGTCGAAGACCGGCTTCTCCGTGAAGCTGCTCGCGATAAAGCGGCTCACCGTCCACATCAGTTCAAGCAGGTTGCCGTTGAAGACCCTGGACTCCACCACATCTGAACCCAGTGTCTCGCCTGCAAACTTCACATACTGCACATATGAACCGGGAAAACGTCCGAGCACATCTTTCCCAAACACGATGTAGCCCGCATTGGTGGGGCAGTCGCGCTTCAGGTTGTAGAAGTGCAGAGCCGCCAGCTGCAGCACCAGTTCACGGCCATTCTCTTTGATCACCTCAGGATCAATGGCCTTCCTCCGGTAGCTCGAGACAAAGACATCCAAGTCAAGATCATCCAGAGTGCTGCCCAGGCAGGGCGTTACGTCATAGGTGCGGAAATGCATGTCGTTCGAAAAGGAGCAGATCGCCTCCCGGAACTTGTCCGTGTCCTTCGTCGAGCGCGTCCGCTCGATCCGGTCAGCTTCGGTCGAAGTCAGGACTTCCTGGATCTGTTCTGGGGTTAGCATGGAAAGCGGCAGTATAGACGAGGTTGATCTCGTCGCAATGCCCGCATGCCCTCCAGCAACAGCCACAGCATCCACCGCGAACAAATGGCGCATGGCTTGTTCCGGCCAAAGCAATCCCTGTTCGGCACCTCTCTCCTCTTCATCACCATCACGGCCCCGTCTCCACCCGCAGCCGGAAAAACAATCGCTTCCCGCTCCCAGCCCCCGGCCGCGCACTCACCGTCCGCACATCCCCAACCGTCTCATCCCCCAGCACCACCACCGCCGCCCCATCCGCATGCCACGTCGCCATGTCACTCGAACTCTCCGGCACCACCCTCAGCCCCGTCGCCCCAGCCGGCACCCGCCACTCCACCGCCAGCCCGTCCGCCTCCGGCAGCAACCTGAATCCCGGTCCCGCTTCCGCACGCCGCGGATCCCGCAGCAACGCCAGCTCCAGCACATTCTCCAACCCGTCCGCATCGTCATCCAGCCCATCCGTCGCCGGATCCCTCACCATCAGCGGAAACGAATGCACCGCACCCGCCGCACCACTCCCGCGCCGCAGCGTCACCGCATAAACCCCCGTCGCTCCCGTCACCGTCCCCGACACCACCCCCGTCACAGGATCAATCCCTAACCCAACCGGCAGTCCCTCCGCCGCAAACAGCGGCCCGGTCCGCAACCCCGTCACCAGCACCGCATTATCCCCGCCATTCGCCAACCCCGGCGTCACATCCGCCGCCGTCGCCGTCGCCGTCATCGTCCACGATCCCACCGCATCCGCCGCCGCTTCCGTCCCCCCGTTGAACCGCAAGGCCCGATTCACCGTAAAGGACCCGAACGCCGGCGCATACCCCGCATCGCTGTTGAACGACAACCCGTCCACCAGCACCCCCCCCGCATCCCTAACCTGCACGTTGTCCGCACTGCTGTTGCTCAGCCCTCCCCACGTCCCCGCCGTGAACAGCGCACTGTTGTTATGCGCACAGATCATGCTCCCCCCAGCCGGATCACTGTCCGCCGCAGGCAGCGAAGGATCACGGTCCCCTCCATTGTGAATCACAATCAGCGTCCCCGCAGGCACCGCCGCCCACACCGCCGCCGTCCCGAACGTCGTATAAGTCCCCGTCCGATCCGTCAGGGTCCACCCTCGCAGATCCGACGTCCGCGTCACCAGCAGCTCCACCCACTCCCGGATCCCCGACTGACCCTGACTGACCTCGTTGATCACCGCCGCACGCACAAACGACGCAGGCAATGCCTCCGTCAGCAGATCCGAATCATACACCCACGGAACATTCCTCACCGCATCCTGCCGCGGCCGCCGATTCACAGGCCGCGGACCACTCAACCACGGCGCACCCGCCCCACCCGCATCCGACGCCGTCACCGCCGCCCTCACCCACTTCCCGCTCATCCCCAGCCCCGGCGTCCACCTCAACCCCGTCGCCCCGCCCACATCCGCCCAGCTGAGCCGGTCGCCAGACACCTGCCACTGACACCCCACCGTCACCGCATTCCCCTCCGCATCGCTCGTCGTCACCCCACTAACCGTCAGCGGCCGGTCGCTGTATGAATGCCCCGCTGCATCCGCTCCACTCAGCACCGCTCCCGTCACCACCGGCGGCAGATTCCCCGGTATCCCATGCAGCGTCAGCGTCGCTCCCGTCAGCGTCCCCGTGCTCGTCGTCGCCGAAGACCGGTCCGCCACCCTCAACGTCCACGTCCCCGACGCCACCTCACCCCAGTGCCGCACCGACGAAAATGTCCACCCGGCATACCCCGACCCGACATCCCCGTGCGCAGGCATCAACCGGCTCACCATCCCCGTCGGCGACGTCAGCGTCACCTCCAGCTCCCCTCGCGCCACATGCGTCGCCGTCAGCGTCAGCTGCACATGCTCCAACTGCAGCGGCGCTCCCGTCCTCGTGAACGTCTGCACCACCCCGCTCGTCGTGTTGTTCGGAATCGTCTGGCTGATCCCGCTCACCGGATAACTCTCCGTCAGCATCGCCGGCCGGTTGCTCCAACCCCGCGCCATCGCCACCGCCGCACCCGCATCCACCTGCCCAGCCCCGAACTTGTCGTGAAAATGGAACCCGCCGCCATTCGTCGTCCACCCGCTCGCCGGCTCCAGCTGCCGCGCACTCCGCATCAGTATCTCCTTCACATCGCGCCACCCTAACTGCGGATTCGCCTCCAGCATCAGCGCCACCACCCCCGCCACCAGCGGTGCCGCCGACGAGGTCCCCCCGAAACTCCCCGTGTACGCCAGATCCGCCGGCTCATTGCTCCCCGGATCACTGCTGTTGTACCCCGCCGCACCCGTCAGATCCGTCGTCACAATCCCTAACCCCCCACTCGACGGCGCACACACCGCCACATTGCTCCCCGCCTCACTGTACCCGGCCGCAAACCCCCCGCTCGTGCTCGCACCCACCGCAATCGTATAAATCGAATTCGCATACCCGTCCTTGTTCGAATTGTCATTCACCGCACCTCCATTCCCCGCCGCCCACACATACACACATCCCTTCCCCTGCCGCCCCGTCAGCACCCCGTTGCGCAACGCCGCCGCAGCCGCCGGCCCCGGACCCTCCAGCGTCTGCCCGTCATCGTCAGGCCCCCACGAATTGCTGTACACGGAAATCACATCGTTCCGCCAGCTCATCGCCGCCGCCTCGTCCGCATCATCCGTAAACCCCGCAATCAGCCGCAACCCCACAAGGGTCGCTCCAGGCGCAGACCCGCTCACCCCGATCCCGTTCCCCCCGCGCGCCGCCGCCACCCCAGCACACGCCGTCCCATGATAATCCACCGCCGTGTTCGGCTCAGGCGTGTCCGGCGTCGCATCATTCCAGTCATGGTCAATCGCCGTGTCCGCATTCGGCTGCAGATCCGGATGCCCGGTCTGCATCCCGTCATCCACAATCCCGATCCTCACACCAGTCCCCCGCACGCTGTCCCACGCCCCCGTCACATTGATCTGATTAAACGCCCCCCCGCTGTTCAGATGCCACTGGCTCGCAAACAATGGATCGTTAGGAATCAATCGCTTCACCTGCTGCTTCCCCGTCAGCACCCGAGCCTCCACCACCCCAGCCCACCCCGCCGCCTCATCCCGCCCCGTCAACGCCCCCTCCGCCGTCATCGCCCGCAGCACCGTCCACCCACCCGGCAGCCGCTCCTCAATCGCATACCCCGCACGCCGCGCCGCCGCCGCATCCCAAGCCCCCCGCACCATGAACCGCCCGCGCACCCACCGCCGCGTCTCCCGCCCATCCACGTCCCTCACCACCACCTCCGCCGCCTCACTCGTCCCCGTCGACCTCATCTCCCTCACCCGCCGCCCACTCAACCGCACCGCCACCTCCCTCCCGTGCTCACTCTGCCGAATCGACGTCTCCCCCGACACCGCCACCGAAACCAGCATCAGCGAAAACCACGGAACACATGCAGAAAATTTCACCCCGCATGAAAACACATTCCGCCCGCCCAACCTACTGGAAAATCATCCTCCCAATCGGGTGGCCCCATCCACGCCCCGCCACCAGCCCTCATCCCTCCGCCGCAGGCTCAATCCGCCGCGTCGCATCAATGAACCCCCACGCCACCGCCGCTAGCAGATAACACCCGGCCATCGACATCAATGCCGGCGTCCACGACCCAGTCCCCGCCCGCGTGTACCCAGTCACAATCGGAATCAACGCCCCCCCAAGATTCCCGAACATGTTCATCGATCCGCTCACCGTCCCCGCATGCTCCCGCCCGATGTCCAGACAAACCGCCCACGCCGGTGCCGCCCCCAGTGCCGAAAAAAACGCCGCCGCCGTCATCAGCCACACCGCCCCAATCCCCGCGCCCCCACTCCACGCCAGAAACAGACACAGGGCCGCCACCGGCAACCCCACCAGCCCCGGCAGCCGCCTCCCCCACTTCAACCCACGCCGCGGCACCAGCGCATCCGTCAGCACTCCCCCGCACAATACCCCAGCCCCCAACCCCAGCATCGGCACCCCGGACAACCACGACCGCTGCCATTCCTCCCCGATCCGCGCCGCATCAATGAACTGCCGCAACCACTGCAGATAAAAATACCACCCGTAGATAATCCCGAAATACATCACCCACACCAGCCACACATTCGGTGATCCTAACAACCTCTTCCACGGCACCGCCCTCCGCTCCCGCCGGTCCGCAGGCACCTCCAGCAACCGCCGCTCCGCCTCGTTCACCCCCTTATGCTGCCCCGGATCATCCCGGAACCACCACAGCCACACCGCCGCCCACACCAACCCCGGCAACGCACACGCCGCAAACACCCAGCGCCACGAAAAATGCCCCATCAGCCCGCTCACCACCGGCTGCGTCAGAAATCCCGACCACGTCCCCGCCATCAGCACAATCCCGAATCCCCGCCCGTGCGCCATCCCCGGCAACCACCGGTCATAAACCCGCGCCACCCCCGGAAACGCCCCCGCTTCCCCAATCCCGAACAGAAACCGAATCACCATCAGCGACGCCAATCCTCCCGCCAATCCCGTCGCAGCCGTCAGCAGCGACCACCAGAACACAATCCGCGCCAGCATCCACCGCGGCCCGTACCGGTCAATCAGCCACCCGCTCGGCACCTCGAACAACGCATACGCCACACTGAACGCACTGAACACCAGCCCCATCCCCCTGACATCCAATCCCAGATCCGCACGAATCGGCCCCGCCATCTGCGAAATACACACCCGGTCCATATACGTGATCGCCGCCAGCAGCAGCAGCATCACGTTCACCTTATGCCGGACAATCGTCGGTCGCATCGTTTCACCCGAACCGTCTCCGGCCCGCCTCGCACCACTCACTCCTTCGCAGCCCTCACTAGCGGTTCCACAAACGCCCGCAACGCCTCCGCAAGCTCAGGCCCGTTCCCATGCTCCGCTATCACCTTCACAATCGCACTCCCCACCACCACCCCGTCCGCCGCCGCCGCCACCGCCTTCGATTGCTCCGGCGTCGAAATCCCAAAGCCCACACACACCGGCGTCGCCGACCCTCCCCCCTTGATCACCGCCACCTGCGACGCAATATTGTCAGCCAGCGTCGTCTGCGCCCCAGTCACCCCCTCGCGACTGATGTAATAAATAAACCCATCCCCAGACGCCGCAATCCGCTGCATCCGCTCCGGCGGCGTCGTCGGCGCAATCAGCCGGATGTGCTGCAGCGTCGATCCCGTCTCGCACAGCTCCTCATTCAGCGTCGCCTCATCCGGCGGCAGATCCAGCAGCAGCACTCCGTCCGCTCCCGCCGCCGCCGCATCCGCATGAAACTGCGCAAACCCATACGCATACACCGGATTCAGATACGTGAACAGCACTAGCGGAATCTCCGAAGTCTCCCGGATCCGCCTCACCAGCTCAATCACCCCAGCCGTCGTCGTCCCCGCCGCCAGCGCACGCCCCGCCGCCATCTGATTCACAATCCCGTCCGCCAGCGGATCGGAAAACGGCAGCCCCAGCTCGATGATGTCCACCCCGCACGACTCCAGCGTCTTCACAATCTCCAGACTGCGCTCAAGATCAGGGTCGCCAGCACAGATGTAAGCCACAAAAGCCTTCGATCCGCTGGCCCTCAGGCGCGTGAATGCTGCATCAATACGGGAACTCATGGATAAAAAATGGTAGCGGTCAGGGGTGCCGCGAAGGCCGCATTGCATACCGCCGAATCATCACCCGGCAAGGTGGAATAAACCCGCGCCCCCGCCCCCCTTCCCACTCACGGCCCCACCGCCCGCAGCCGCAACTGCCCCCGCGACCCCGCCCCCACCGCCGTTCGGTGATACCACGTCAGCACTTCATACTCCCCGTCCACCACCCCAGCCCCCGCCACCGCCGCACTCGCCGCACTGAACCCACCAAACCCATCGCTCCCCTCCGCCGTCAGCACCAATCCCGGCCGATCCCGCCTCACCCGCGCCCGGCAGCACAAATACCGCTGCCCCGCCGCCGCACCGCTCATCCCCAACTCCGCACCACTCCGCAGCAACCCCTCCACCACCACCCCGTTCCCAGCCACCAGCGGATGCGTTCCCACCAGATACTCAAACACATTCGCCACCCCGTCCCCATCAGGATCCGCTACCGCGCCGCCCTGCCCCACCCCAAACCCATACCCCGTCACCCATCCCGCATAATCCAATGGCACCGCCACCGCAGGCACCGGAATCGCCAGCGCCGCCACCTCGTCCGCACTCAACCCTCGCCGGTAAATCCGGAAATCATCAATCGCTCCCGCCAGCAGCGGATCCGCCGCCGTCTGCGACGCACCCAGCCAGCACTGGCTCTGCGTCACCACCCCCGGATCCAGCGTGATCGCCGCCGTCGCCACCGCCGCCCCATTCACATAAAGCGTCCCCGTATTCCCGATCAAGGTCACCGCCAGATGCGCCCACTCACCAGTCGTCAGCGCCGCCGGCCCACTGATCCTCTGCGCCGTTCCCCCCGCACTCCGAATCGCAAACTGCGGCGTCCCACCATCCGACGCAGGACTCAGCATCAGATAATCCCCAGGCCCAGACCCGAAATCAAACACCCGCTGCCACGCCCCTCCCCCATCCCACCGCACCCGCACCGCAAACGTCGCGTCACTCAAACCCGCCGCCGCACCCGCCGCCAGCGTCACCCGGTCATCCACGCCATCAAACTCCAGCGCCCGATCAAAAATCCCCTCGCCAAACACCGGCCCGCCCGCCAGCACCGCCGCAGTCCCACCCGCATGATTTACCCCCGTCCCGTCAAACCCATAGTGCGCCACTAACTCCTCAGGCCGCTGCACCGCAATGTTCAGCACCGCATCGTCCGCCAGCAGCGTCGGATCCGTCGCCCGCACCACAAACCGGTTCACCCCCGCATCCGCCGCCCCCGGCATCCCCGATATCCTCCCATCCGCCCCCACCGTCAGCCACGCTGGCCCGCTCACTTTCGTAAACGTCAGTACCGTCCCCGGATTCGGATCAAACGCGCTCCCCGCCAGCGACTGATTGTACGCCACCCCAGGCACCGCCGTCGGCCGCGTGAACGGGTCCGTCACAAACCCCGGAGCCCTCCCGTTCATCAGCGCACTCACCTGCGCCGCACTCATCGCATACCCTAGCATCACTAGATCATCCAGCCGCCCGTTGAAATTCGGATCCGCATACTGGCTCTTCCCCACATAATTCGTCGCAGGCCCGAAATTCAGCGGATCCACCGGCATCGCCCCGCTGTCCGCCAGCACCCCATTCACATACAACCGACCCGTCCCACCACCCAGCGTCACCGCCACATGCGTCCACTGCCCCGTCACCGGCATCGGCGCTTCCAGGGTCCCTCCGTCCTCACGGTTCCGCACCGTGAACTGCATCGTGTTCGCCCCGGACCTCGGCGTCAGAAACAGGCTCTCGCTCCCACTGTTCCCGAAATCAATCACCCGCTGCCACGCAGCGCCCCCATCCCACTGCATCCACACCGCTAGGGTCAGCTCCGCCGCATCTGCAATCCCCCCAGGCAACGTCACAAAATCATCCACTCCATCCAGATCAATCGCCAGCCCGCTCCGCCCACTAGCATACGCAGGATTCCCGCTCGCCACCCCACTCAGCGGCCCGCACGCCGCATTCACATTCCCGTCAAATCCAAACCGCCACCACGTCCCCTCCGCATCCCCCACCGGTACCCGCAGCTCCGCCGTATGCAGCGCCCCAGCAGCATCCGTCACCCGCACCGAAAAACGGTTCATTCCCACGTCCCCATACCCCGGCACTCCCGTCAGCCGCCCGTCCCGCGCCACTGCCAGCCACGCCGGACCACTCATCTTGCTGAACGTCCTGACCCCGCTCCCCCCGCTCGCATCCCCCGCCAGCGTCCCCGTAAACACCTGCCGCCGCACCGCTCCACCCTTCGTCAGCACCGTGCCACTGAACCGCGGCGGCAGCGTCCCCGCCATCGCCGCAACCGCCGCATCGCTCACCGCACTGCTCACAATCCTCACATCATCCAGCCGCCCGCTGAACAACGGATCCGCCGGAAACTGACTCCGCCCCAGATAGTTGAACTTCGTCCCCACCGACACCGGCTGAATGCTCATCGCATTGTTCGTGTTCACCAGCACTCCGTTCACAAACAACTTCCCCGTCCCGCCTCCCACCGTCACCGCCACGTGCGTCCACACATTCGCCGTCAGCGCCGCCGCATTCAGCACCTGCTCCCCTCCCCCATTCCGCATCATGAACCGCAATCCCCCCGTCGCACCAGCCTTCGGCGTCATCGCCAGATAATTCGACGTGTCCGCCCCGAAATCAAAAATCCGCTGCCAGTTGCTCCCACCATTCCACCACACCCACGCCGCAAACGTAAACCCGCTCGTATCCCCGATCCGCGGCGACAACTGCAGGTAATCCTCCCCATCCAGCACCACACACTGCCCATCCTTCCCCGCCGCAAACACCGGCGCTCCTACCATCATCGCATCCTGTCCGTTCCCCCACGTGTCCCTCCCATTCCCGTCAAAATCATAGCGCGCCGAATTCCCCGTCCCCGCATCCGCCATCTCCTGACGCCACGAAAGAGGCGACTCCTTGTCCCGGTACACCACCCCCGCCGCCGTCGGCCACCCGTCATCCCACACCACCCGCCTCACATCCTCCACCCAGTTGTACACCGCATACCGCTCCACAAACGGCGTGCTGTCCAGCATCTCTATCATCTTTCCCATCGTCGCCGCCTGCTGCGCCGCCGTCGGATCAGGCCCGCTCGTCCAGTTCGCCCCGTTGTTGAACTCCGTCACCCACAACGGCCGGTCCACCGCATCATAGATATCCTTCAGAAAGTTATAGAACTGCGTCGCCGCCCCATCCGGATCCGACGCCGACGAGTAACTCCGGTAATAATGCACCGGCACATAATCCACCCGCAACCCAGCCGCCGCCGCCTGCCCCATGAAACTCGTCAGCCACGCCTTCCCCCCATCCGTTATCGCCGGAGCCCCCAACCGCAATCCCGTCGCCAGCAGATCCGGCCAGCCAGCAATCGCCTCCGCCACCGTCATGTTCGCCTGCTGCGCATGATCCGGCTCGTTGTATCCTAGCAAATGATTGATCCCCCGCGCCCTCCAGTCCTGATCCAGCCCAGGCCACCACCGGTTCTGCCGGATCGCCACATACTCTCGATCCAGCGACGACGCCTGATCCAGATTCCAATTGTAGAACCACGCCGGCCTTATCTGTCCCCCGATCGTCCCCGCAAACCCTTTCTTGCTCACCCACCGCCACGGAAAAATCCTCACAAACCTCACCGCCCCCTCCAGCCCGTCAGGCAGTCTCCCCACCTCCAGATCCCCATCCTGCGCCACATACACCCGGCTCACCCCCGTCCCGTCCTCGTTCGCCGCCAGCGTCGCCATGTACCCGCGCTTCAGCCGGAACGACCGCACCGCCGACCGCATCCCGCCCAGCCTCACATCATTGTACTCCACATACTGATACAACCGCTTCCCCCGACCCGCAAAATACCGCGCATCAAAAACCTCCATCGCCGGAAAATCCGGCGGCTGCGGAATCACCACCGCCCCGCGCTCATACTGCACAATCCTCACATTCCCATCCAGCACCGCCGCCGCCCCGTTCACCCGCATCCGACCCAGCAGATTGTTCCGCACCTCCGACGGCACCACCGACGTGAACCTCAACCACGCATCCGCCGACACAAAATTCACCGTGCTCCCCGGCAGCGAATCCCCAGCCCCCGTCACCACCAGCTCACCCCGACCGCTCAAGGTCACCGCCGTGTTCGTCAGCACCGCCACCGTCTGCACATCGTCATTCACCGTCAGCGTCTGCGCCACCCCACCACCCACCAGCCAGCTCAACACCAGCAACCCCGCCAGCCAGCGCCGCCAGCCACCACTCCGAAATGTCATTAGTCCTTTCATGCAACCCTCACTGTAACTGTTCCCTCCCACCATGGCAATCGCCACCCGCACCCCCGCCAATCCCCATTTCCCACCTCGACGCCCTCCCCGCCCCAGCCCACCATCCCCATCCCCATGCCCCTCCTCACCCTCGCCTCCTGCTACCTCATCGGCTGCCTCGTCTCCGCATGGTACCTCGTCCGCTGGCGCACCGGATCCGACCTACGCCAACTCCACTCCGGCACCACCGGCGCTCGCAACGCCGGCCGCATCCTCGGCCCCGCCGGCTTCATCACCGTCGCCCTCCTCGACTCCCTCCGCGGCTTCCTCGCCATGTCCCTCGCCCACCACGCAGGCCTAACCAACTGGTGGCTCACCGCCGCAGGCCTCGCCGTCACCGCCGGCCACCTCTGGCCCCTCCAACTCCGCTTCCACGGCGGCAAAGGCATCGCCGTCGCCTCCGGCGTCCTCCTCCACTCCCTCCCACTCTCCTCCCCACCAGCATGGTCCCTCGCCGCCGCACTCCTCACCCTCGTCCTCTGGTCCCACCTCCGCTCCCCCCGCCAACGCCCCAGCTGACCAGGCTGTGTTTGAGAAATCCCTGCATGCAAAGTGGCACGGGCATCTTGCCTGTGACCTCAAAGCCAAAGTCTCCATCATGA
This sequence comes from Verrucomicrobiaceae bacterium, assembly GCA_027483175.1. GTDB lineage: Bacteria > Verrucomicrobiota > Verrucomicrobiia > Verrucomicrobiales > V1-33 > V1-33. The sequence goes on from JAIXVE010000168.1 coordinate 24,973, forward strand.
TGCCCGGGCATCATGAACGTTGCCTCCGGCCTTTTCAAATACAGCCCCACACCGCCCCAAAAAGTACCGGCAGCGGGACTCGAACCCGCAAGACCCTCGCGGGCCAGCGGATTTTAAGTCCGCTGCGTTTACCATTTCGCCATGCCGGCTCATCGCTCGCAACTCCCATCCTGTAGGCACCCCGCCAAAAAGGCAACCGCCCTCCACATTGCGCCGCGCCCCACCCGCATGCACCGTCTCCCCATGATCGCCGCGCTCCGCCGCACCCTCTCCGACCTCTTCGATCCGCGCCTCACATGGACGCTCATCAAAGCCGTCTCCCTCAGCCTCCTCGGCTACGCCGCAGTCTGGGCCCTCTCATGGTGGCTCCTCGCCCACAGCCGCTGGGCCGATTCCCTCTGGCTCGACCGCACCCTCCACGTCCTCGGCGGCCTCGCCGGCGTCGTCCTCTCCCTCCTCCTCTTCCCCTCAGTTTTCGGCGTCCTCCAATCCGTCTTCCTCGACGGCGTCGCCGACCGCATCGAACACCGCCACTACCCGGAACTCGGCCCATCTCGAGGCACCGCCATCCGCGACGGCCTCATCGTCGCGATCAAAATCCTCGTCCTCATGGTCGCCGTCAATCTCATCATGCTCCCCATCTACATCGTCGGCTCTCTCCTCCTCGGCGCAGGCATGATCCTCTTCTACGCCGTCAATGGCTTCCTCTGCGGCCGCGAATACTACACGCAAGTCGCCCTCAGACGCATGCCGCGCCACGAGGTCAAACGCTGGGCCAAAGCCAATCGCGCCACCCTCTGGATCGCCGGTACCGCCATCACCCTCCTCGGCACCATCCCCATCCTCAATCTCGCCGCCCCAGTCATCGGCTGCGCCTTCATGGTCCATGTCGCCAGAACGCTGCGCGCCCCGCGACCCATCGAATGACCACCCTCCTCAGCAGGCCCGCCGCAGCGTCTCCGCCGGCGTCCCATTCCCTTTCCGCAAATCCTTCAGCGAAAGCCCCCGGCGATTCGCAATCCGCAGCGCTTCCATCACATCCTCCATGTCCCAGAATTGGGTCTTGTCCATCGAGCCAACTTCACGAAGTGGCTGCAGGATATCGCTGGTGACCGGTCCTTCCGGTTGTGTCGTGGGATTCATAATGATTCCTTTCTTTTTTGTGTTGTAACACCATACCCCTACCTCATTCCCGCGCCTTCCGCCAATAACCCCGCGTCACGATTTCGTCACGGGCTCCCAACCCCGGCACAGTTCGGGAAACCCCCGCAAACACCAGCCTCCGCCCGTAGCAGGGCCGTCAGAACCGTATCCCTTACCCTCACGCTAACTCAGACTCAGCCGCGTCGCAAAGCAGGCCTCACTAACCTAATCCTCACATCCCCCCCGGTCACCACCGCATCCCGCGTCACCAGCCGGCACGAACCCGCCCCGAACGCCTCCGCCGCAATCAGCGGCTTCCCCACACCGCACAGCAGCGGAGCCACATAAATCCACGCCTCATCCACCAGCCCCGCCGCAAACATCTGCGCGTGCACCACCCCGCCTCCCTCCACCAGCACCGTCACCACCCCGCGCCCCGCCAGCTCCCTCAGCACCGCTTCCATCGTCTCCCCGCGCCTCACTAACGTCCGCTCCCGCCATTCATCCGTAAAAATCCTCGCCCCCTCAGGCAGTCTCCCGGAATTTGTCAGGACCACCCGCCACGGCTGCTCCTTCCCCTCTGGCACCCCAGCCCCACGCAACGTCAACGCCGGATCATCCACCCGCACCGTCTCCGCTCCCACCAGAATCGCATCCGCCCTCACCCGCAACTGCATCGCATCCGCCCTCGACGCCTCCGACGTCAGCCACTGGCCCTCACCTCTCGGCCGCGTCAGCTTCCCATCCAGACTGACCCCCGCCTTCGCCACCACCCACGGCAGCCCCGTCGTGATGAACTTCCCAAACGGCGCAATCACCTCCCCGCACGACTCCGCCAGCACCCCCCTCATCACCTCAATCCCCGCCGCCCCCAGCACCTCCCCAGCCCGACCCGCATGCCGAGAATTAGGATCGTCCGCCCCCCACACCACCCGCGCCACCCCAGCACCCATCAGCGCTCCCGTGCACGGCGGGGTCCGCCCACTCGTCGAACACGGCTCCAGGGTCACATACACCGTCGCCCCACGCACCGCCGCCGCACCACACGCCGCCTCCGCCGCCCGCAATGCCTCCACCTCCGCATGCGGCCCGCCCGCCCGCCGATGCCAGCCCTTTCCTAACAAGACACCGTCCTTCACCACCACCGCCCCCACATTCGGATTCGGACTCGTCAGCCCGATCCCCCGCCGCGCCTCCTCCAGCGCCAGCCCCATCCACCCCTCATCCCCAAGCCTCATGGAGCCACTTCATCAAGCACCGTCGTCCCCCCGGCCTCCACCACCATC
>JAIXVE010000252.1 GCA_027483175.1 Verrucomicrobiaceae bacterium
AAAAGCCCCGCGGTGCCGTCTATGGTCGAGAGTCCTCGTTCCCAAGGATTCAAGCAGGTGGCGGCCGCCAAGTCCAAACTTCAGCCTTCCAATTAAGGCATGACTTCGGTCCGGCAGGCCCAGCCCCCTAACGTATTCAACGGATCGGGCTCAGTAAGACCAGGAGTCACGAACACCGCAGGAGAATTTTCTGGGAAAGAACAGCACCAGTCCCGTGTCGGAACCGCGCATCGGAGGATCCCCTACACGCCCATCGGGCAGCGGTCAAACTCAAGGTGCATGGAATCCCAGAACCACCTCCCCGCTCCCGGACCTACTTGCCCTTCTTCTGCAGGTGCTTCTCGAGGTCGACAACGTACTTCTGCAACTGAGCACTCGGCTTGGCGGCATACGCCGACTTGAACCGCAGCAGCGCGTCGGAAAACTTCTGTTCCTCAAGCAGCAATCGCCCAAGTCGCTGGAAGGCCTTCGACTGCGTGTCCTTGTCCGTGAGCTTGCTCGCACGGTCATAGAATCCAGCCGCCTTTTCACGCGCGGAGGAAGCGAGATAATGATCCCCTAGCAGCAGCAGCGCCTGGCCGTCGAGCGGATTGGCCTCGACGATCTTCTCCATGATCGCAGCCGCCTCGTCATTCTTGCCCTCGGCCAATGCAATGCGGGACTCGAGCTTGAGGAGTTGCTCCTTCTGAGGCGCAGCCAGCGAATCCTTCGCCGTCTCGCGGATCGTGCGGATGAACTCACGCGCTTCCGTCCGGGCGTCGGCCGAAGAAAGCAGCTCCGCTTCCTTGAGCGCCGCCGCATTGTCGCGGGGTTCCTCTGTCTCGTAAGCGCGCTTCCACGCATGGAAAGCCAGCGCCGCCTGCGTGTCGCGCATGTACACATCGCCTAGCAGCCGCAGGTCTTTCCCCTTCAGCTTGCCCGCGCGGGCCAGAATCTCAAGGTTCTCGCTCGCCCGCTTTGTTTCATCCATCGTCACCAGAACCATCGCCTGACGCTGCACAAGATCAGTATTCTCAGGCTGATCCCGGATCATCTCGTCGTAAAGCGCCACAACTTCCGCAAACTTCGACTGCTCGACCAGCGCCCCGATCAATCCCGTACGCCAGTCATTCTTGTCAGGCTCGAACATCAATGCCATCCGGAACGCCTGCTCGGCTGCCACCGGCTTCTTGCCGGAAAGCAGCGCATGGCCATACAGCCCGTACGTCACCGGATCATTGTCGCCAAGCCGGATCGCCGTAGAGAGCGACTTGACCGCACCCGGATAGTCCTGCGTCTGGTGCAGCACATAACCAAGCGCACGCCACGCCCGCCGGAAATCCTTGTACTTGAGAATCGCCGCCTTGTAGAGACCGGCCGCCGCAGGCAGCGCGTTCCGTTCCACCGCAACCTGCGCGAGCGTGAACTCGAAAATGCCCGAACCCTTGCCGTCCGGCTGAATCGCCTGCTTGAGAGCCATCGCGGCTTCATCCTTCTTCCCCGCTGCCATCAGATCCTGAAACTGCGTCAGCACCGTCCGCTCGTCGTCCGTGATCTTCGGCTCGACATCCGCGACCTGCCCGTAGTTGCCCAGAAACCGCGCCGTAAACTCTTTGTCCTTCCAGACATCAAGCGGATAGGCCGGAGGGAACGACCCCTGCGCAGCAAGCGATGAAGTGAAGCCCGGGACAATCAGGCCAACGGCGAGGACGAAAGACCGCATGGAAGACATCGGAAAAAAGTTAGCCCTGGAACGAGAAGGGCTGATGCATTTTGAAGGGCACGGGACGTCCATCACGCATGCCTGGTTTGAACCGCCACTGGCGGACCGCAGAAACACAATTCCGGAGCAGGTCCGGATGGTCGGATTCCAGCGTCTTCACTTCCGCCACGCTGCCATCCGACCCAACCACCAGCAGAAGCTTCACCTTCCCAGCAACGCCTTTGACCGGCTTCGGGTTCACACGCGTCGTCACCGTCGGCTTGTTATCAAGGTCCGCCGAAGAAACCATGCCGCCACCACCGCCCAATCCCGCGCCGCCCGTGCCAGTTCCACCCGCAAATCCCACGCCGCCAAGCCCCGCAGACGATGCACCCATCGAGTCACCACTCGCACCGCCCAGCGCAGAACTAAGGTCGGAAAGACTCAGGTTCGCCATCGCCGGAGCCGCATCCTGCGCGGCCGCCGCCTGACTGAGATTCTGCACCTGCTCCTCCGTGTCCGAAGGCGGAGGCGGCTCGTCTTCCGGCCGCTCCTCGTTCTTCGGTTCCTCCTTCTGCTGCTCAATCTGCACGTTCTCAACGACCACCTTCTTCACCTCAGCCGCCGCCTCGTGCTTCGGAATCAGCATGCCGCCAAAGAGAAAAACCACAAGGTGCGCACCCACCCCGACAGTTAGGGCGAGCGCAAGCTTCGGGCTCTTCTCTTCTTTCGCCGCAGCACGGCGGGTGCGGAAATCCGCATCCGGAGGAAGTTGCACAGGGGTCTTTTTGGGACGGAAGAGCGACATGGCAGCAGGGGGGTTACTTGCGTTCAACCGACAGCCCGACATTGGTAATGCCGAGCTTCTTGATTTCATCGACGGCCTTCACCATCTGCGTCCAGCTCGCATCGCCGTCGCCATTGACCATCACTTGGCATTCCTTCGACTCCGCCTTCAGCGC
>JAIXVE010000132.1 GCA_027483175.1 Verrucomicrobiaceae bacterium
GGAATAACCGGAAACAGGGCTGCTAACTCAACTCGACCCCCAACGGATTTACTTGATCAGCGGCGGCCTCTAAAGGGGCGGCACCCCCGTGTCCAGAAGCCTATGGGATGGGAGTGATTTCAAATCTCAAATCCCCTCAGCTAGCGGCAGGCTCTGGACTGCTGTCAGAATTACAGCTCTCCCCGCGCACGGAGTGCGCCTACGAGCCCTCCTCCGACCGCGCGGGAACGCGAGGCTCTGTACTCGCGCCTCCTCCAAACTCGCCTCTCCAACCACGCCAATCTCACTTCTCACTTCCCCTTCGACCACCCCCTCAGCACAAGCCCGGGACCACGATCCTCCAAACACGCCCCCTCCCCACAGACGCTCATCCCAACAAGCCATTCACACTTCTCACTTCTCACTTCTCACTTCCTCCCCCCCTTTCCCGGTTTGACGGCACTTCCTCACTGTGATATTGTGAGCGAATCACCACTTTCAGACAGCCGGACACGAAGATGTCAGACACAATTCCCTGTCACAATCACACTGCTCGGCCAGCAAACAGAGTCACTCACCAATCCACGAATACCTTCTAACAATCAACATCACACCATGCACTCTTCCATTGTTGTGCCCATCAGCTTGATCGTTGTCGGACTCATTGGCATCGGTCTTTCGATTCCGATACTCCTGAACAGGATTCCACGCAATCAGGTTTACGGACTCAGAACCAAACTCACGCTCTCATCCGATGAGATCTGGTTTCCCGCGAACCGCTTTGCCGCCAAGCTCATGATCGCCTGGGGAATCGTCAATGTGCTGATTGCGATTCCAGCCCTTCGGATGCTTCCACTGTCTGACACAGCTCAGTTCATGCTGTGTCTCCCGCCATTGAGTATTGTAGCGATTTGTTTGTTTGTGGTGCGCTGGGTGAACAGGAAATACGGCCGCCCCACAGCCAAATGACCTGCCACCGTCCAGCAACGAAGGCGCACCCGGCAAGCCCTCCGGGCTCTCTTCTTTCTCCGATAACCCACCGCAACTCCAATCTTCACCCTACGCTCCACGCACTGCCCCGCCGGGAGGCTGCCATCGTTTGAGTCGTTCCGCCATAAAATGAAACCGCCGCCATCTCAGGCAATCCTCCTAACGCTGGCATTTATTCTGTCGGGTTGCGCATTACCGAAACCCCATTTCACACAGTCTCGCAGCTACCAAGAATTCCTTGAGATCGCCAGCTTTCCACCTCAATTTCAGTGGGCCTATTGCGGGTCGGATTCGGCCCATCACTATTTTGCGCAATGGCGCTATGGAGCGATGCTCTTTCACTCGGGACAATCAAGCTATTTGAAGCGCCATAAAGTTGCCCGATCCGAGATGTCGGTTTCGAGCGAGTTCCCGGCAACAAGGGACATGAATCGGTGGCGCACTTACAGCCTTGCAGGAGGAGACCCGGAGCGGAGATTCTCGAAGGATTTTCTTCGCAAAGGTGACGCAGTGAAGCCGGCCTCCATCCACACAAACCGGCAGAACAATGACTCCGATGGCACAACTGACTAGCCATTCCACCTTCAATGCTGCACCTTCATTTTACCTCAACCCGTCGATCAACGCTCACCCCCGCTTGTGAGGTTGCCATCGTTTGAATCACCCCCCAACTCAACCCACCACCCGCCAAGATGCTCGATGATGACGACAAATGGTTTGCCGTGAGCCTGCGCATTTCGGGAGACACCTTGGACCCCACCCAGTTGGAGAGCTTACTCGGCCTTAAGCCCGACATCCTTGGGATCATGGGACAGCCCAGAATGGGCAAGCAGGGCAGACAGTATGCGCCATACGAAACGAATCTTTGGTGCTACCGGGAGGCGTCGAGTTCGGAGATCGGCTTTGATCAGCAGATTCAGAGCTTGTTTGCCCGCCTCGGGCACAGGGTTTCGGAACTTCAGCGCTTATCCGCCATTGAGGGAGTCGATGCCGAGTTGTTCTGCGGCTTCGGTAGCGGCAACGGCCAGGGAGGCGACACCCTTCGACCTGCGACACTCAAGTTGCTTGGGGATGCTGGACTGTCGCTGACCCTTGATCTCTATCCGCCAACCATCGACACTGACGACACCGCCGAATGAATCCAGAACCCAACCACCAGCGCAAAGTCGAATCTTAAGGAACGGAGTTGCTGCTGCTGTCGACTGGATCGCCCCCCTGCGCACCCGCGGGACCGAATCTCATTGCACCGCTCTCCCCCGCGGCGCACGCTCCCACCCAGCCATGCGCCCACTTCTCCTCCTGCTCGCCATGACCGCCTCCGCCCTCGCCGGTCCCCTCCCGCTCACGCTCCGCTCCCGGCCCAAAGACGCCCCAACGCCCGGCCCGATCTCCGAATCCAAAGCCGTCTGGGACACCTCCAAGACCGCCATCATCGTCTGCGACATGTGGGACAACCACTGGTGCCGCAGCGCCGCCCGCCGCGTCACCGAACTCGCCGGCCCGCTCAACGAAATGCTCATTGCCGCCCGCGCCAAAGGCATCTTCATCATTCACGCCCCCAGCAGCGTCACCGACTTCTACAAGGACGCACCTCAGCGTCTCCTCGCCAAAGCCGCACCGTTCGCCAAGACCCCAGTCCCCCTCGCCACCGCCCCGCGCTGGGGCACCGCATGGTGCTGGACCGACCCACGCCATGAAGCCGTCCTCCCCGTCGACGACAGCGACATGGGCTGCTCCTGCACCGACCATAAATGCGAAATCGTCCCGCCATGGAAACGCCAGCACCCGCTCATCGAACTCAAGCCCGGCGACGCCCTCACCGATGACGGCCAGGAAACATGGAACCTCCTCGCCGCTCGCAACATCGACCACGTCATCCTCTGCGGCGTTCACCTCAACATGTGCGTCCTCGGCCGCCCCTTCGCCATCCGCCAGCAGGTCTATCTCGGCAAAACCGTCGCCTTCATGCGCGACATGACCGACTCCATGTACAACCCCGAACGCCCACCCGGCGTCGACCACTTCACCGGCCACGACCTCATCATCGCCCACGTCGAAAAACACTGGTGCCCCAGCATCACCAGCGACGCCATCACCGGCACCAAACCATTCCGCTTCAAAGAAGATCAGCGCCCCGCTCCCGCCACAAAGTGACCACCATCACCCGATCTTCCGCGGCTTCGGATCCCGCTCCGGCGGCGGCGGCGGATCGTCCCCGATCGCAATCACCCCCAGAAAATCCCGCAGCACATCCCGGTACACCCCACGCTTGAACTCCGGCAGCCACCTCAAATCAAATGCCGAAGGCTCAATCCACTTCCAGCTCCGGAACTCCGGATGCTTCGTCTCAATGCTGATCAGGCTGTCCGGCCCGTGAAACCGACACAGAAAATACGTCTGCTGCTGCCCCACATACTTCCGCCGCCTCCGATGCCTCACCGGAAACCGATACCGGTACGGCCCACGCTCCTCCACAATCTCATACGCCCCAGGCAACAACGAAATCTCCTCCCACAACTCCCGCTGCAACGCCTCCCGCGGGGTCTCCCCAAAGTCCCGACCACCCTGCGGAAACTGCCAGCTGTCCGCAAAATCATCCCGCTCGCAAATCAGCAGCTTGCCCTCCTCGTTGATCAGCAGGCAAGCCACACACGGGCGGAATCGTTCGCGGGGCTGCTCGGGAATTTCAGAACTCATCTCGTAAACTTTCTGAAACGGCAGATGCAGCAGACCGTCAACCCGGTTTCTTCAAACACCCCCCATTCACCCCGCCTCACACCCTTTGCCTGTAACCTCACGCACCTCCCCTCACTCATCCTCTCCAAGGAATGACCGCCTCCCTCCACCTCCCGATCCCCTTCCCCTCCGCCGGTCGCTTCGCGGTCGCGGAATTCGACGAGGCGTCCCTACCCCCTGACCTCATCCGCGCCGCCCAGTCCGGCGACGAATCCGCCTTCCACTCCATCATCCGCGCCTGCAAAGGCCGTCTCGCCGCCATGGCCTCCCGCTACGTCCAGAGCGCCTCGGAACTCGACGACCTCTGCCAGGACATCTTCGTCCACCTCTGGCGCGGCCTCCACTCCTACCGCTTCGACGCCCCCTTCCCACACTGGGTCTCCCGCGTCGCCGTCAATACCTGCCTCACTCACCTCAAACGCCGTAAACGCCGCACTTCCTTCCTCGTCCCCCTCGACGAACCAGAAGCCCTCGAACGTCTCCCAGACCCCACCGACGCCCACGAAGCCGCCGGCCGCGACGCCGCCGAACGCCTCCGCCCAGCCCTCGCCGCCCTCCGCCCGGAAGACCGCCTCATCGTCACCATGCTCCACCTCGAAGAACGCAGCGTCGCCGACATCGCCGCCGTCACCGGATGGTCCATCGCCAATGTCAAAGTCCGCGCCCTCCGCGCCCGCCAGAAACTCAAAGATTTCCTCGTCCGCCATGAAAAATCTCTCTGACCGCGACCTCGATCAACTGCTCGCCACCGCCGCCCTCGACGACCGCCCAGCCTCATGGGCCGCCGCCGCCACCCGCGGCCTCGAAGCCCGCGTCCTCCAGCGTCTCCACCGCCCAGCCTCATGGACCGACGCCCTCTTCGCCCTCAACTCATGGCGCCCTCTCGCCGCCGCCGCCGCCGTCGTCGCCATCACCGGCTTCTGGTCCGCCCCAGCCCTCGCCGACGTCATGGACGATGAATGGCTCGCCTCCCAGGCCGCCGAAGAATCACCCGACGAACCACTCGCCACCGACCTCCCGGAAAGCGATCCCGCCTTCTGACCGTCCCCTCACCCTCCATGCAGAACTGGAAAACAGCGGTCCTCACCCTCGCCATCTTCGGCCTCGGAGCCCTCGCCGGCACGCTCGTCACCGCCCAGATCATCCGCGGCCGTCTCGCCGTCGTTCGTCAGGTCACCCCAGCCCCACCCGGCGAAAACCAGGAATGGGCCGCCAAAATGACCGACAATCTCCGCAAGCAAGTCGATCTCTCCCCGGACCAGTCCCGCGAAATCAACGCCATCCTCGCCCGCACCCACGAAGACATCCAGCGCCTGCGCGAAAAACTCCGCAAAGACCTCCGTCAGCGCATGCTCGAATCCGACCGCGCCGTCGAACGCCAACTCGCCGACCCCCAACGCAAACGCTGGGAAGAAATCCGCCGCCGCCGCCGCAACGATCAACCCCAGCAACCCCGCCCCCAACCCAACAACAACCGCCCCTGACCCCCCCTCTCCTCACAAGCCCCCTCCGAACCAGCTAGCCTCAGGCTCTGGACTGCTGTCAGAATTACAGCTCTCCCCGCGCACAGAGTGCGCCTGCCAGCCCCCTCCCAACAAGCTCCCCCGCCGAAGGCCTTGGAATGCGGAAGCCTGCTGCCGCTTTCCCGGAGCCAGCCTGCTGGCCCGGCACCACCCGAGCACCCCCTCCCAACGCGCCCCCCTTCACCCTTCACCCTTCACCCTTCCCCCTTCCCACTTCCCACTTCTCACTTCTCACTTCTCACTTCCCTCTTCCGCTCCGGCATAATCGCACACGCCCCCTTGCACCCGAACACCCGACTCAGCAGAAGCCGGTTCCGGCTGATCCACCGGTACACCACCTCCGCCACCTGAATCACCCCAGGCACCCACAGGACCAGCGCCACCGGCACCAGCAACGGCAACCGCATCCCCACAAACCGGATGCACCTCGCCCCGCGGTGAATCTTCCCATCCCGCGCCACACAGTGGATCGCCTCCAGCAGATCCTCTCTACCAATCCCCGGAGCCGCCGCCCGCGCCTCCGGCTGCGAAACCGGCAGAAACCGCAGCACCCCAAACCAGTCCAGCCACGTCAGCGTCTTCATCTGGAACGTGCACAACGGACACTCGTCATCAAACAACACCAGATGGCAATCGCGCGCAGCAGAACTCATCCCCACCTCTTCCACCTCCCGCCACCCCGCGCCACCGCAATCCCTTCCCTCCATCACCGCCAATTTCCGCTTTCCCACTCCCCACCTCCATTCACGTTAAATGAATGAATGATCATGGTCCCGGCGATCAAGGGCTCTTCCCAGCAACCGCATGGAGCCGCATCGTCGCCGTCGCCGCCAACGGCAAAGACGCCCGCGAAGCCCTCGAAGACGTCTGCCGCCGCTACTGGCACCCCGCTCGCAAATTCCTCCGCTCCCTCGGCTGCTCGGAACACGACGCCGAAGACCTCACCCAGCGCTTCTTCGCCCGCTGGGCACGCCCCGAAAACTTCGAACACCTCGACCCCTCCCGCGGCCGTCTCCGCTCCTACCTCAAACAAAGCCTCCGCCGCGAATTCATCAGCCA
>JAIXVE010000109.1 GCA_027483175.1 Verrucomicrobiaceae bacterium
CAGAGCGCCAGCGTACAAGCCCATGCTTCCTCCAGCGACATCGACTTCATCTCATGCCCCGGCCCCCATGAGTCAGTGTAATAAATCCGCGAATTCGCCCCGTCATACCCAACGATGACACGCATGTGTCCTCCTATCATATAAGCCGGCGGACGCTTTCCTTTGCTGCGCAGCTCCTCCATCTCCTTCTTCCGCTCCTCCTCGAACTTCTTGCGAATGTCGTCCACCACCTCGTCCTTCTCCCCATCGGCCGCACTCTTGCCCTTGTTCACCGCATAACGGTTCGCCTCGTAGCTCTCATCGATCTTGTCCTCCCAGTACAGCCCGAGCTGCAGCGCCCACAGAATCGGCACCCCCTTGTTCACATTGTCCACCACCGCCTGCTTGAATGCCGTGAAATCACTCCCCTTGGTCCGGAACTTGCGCAGCGTCTCCGGATCCACCTTCATCCAGTCGATGTAGCCGGAACTCCTCAACTCCGACAGATCCACCACATCCTTCCCGGCCTGCCGCGCCGCAATGTTGTAGTTCTTGAACAGAACCTCATACTGCTTCTGCTTCATGAAAGTAATCTCCCGCACCCGCAACCCCAGCCGCTGCGACATCCGCTGAATCGCGGTCTTCATCTTCTCAGGATTCGTGCCGCCGTAAGTCTCCGCGGCATTCGCCAGATCGTGCATGTCCACATCCGCGCCATAATGCCGCAGCACCCGCTCCAGCGACGCCACCGCACAATAACCCTTGCTCCCCTGATCCACCATCGGCAACCCCTCGATCACCGCCTTCGACTTCCCCTCACGCTTCACCTTCGCCGCCAGCAGCGGCCGCGAAACCGTCGTGCGGATCCGATTCAACTGCACCCCCAGCTGCACCTGCGGCGGCATGATCCGCACCCTCACAAACTCACCGTGCTCCTTCGTCGTCCAGATCCATCCGTCAATCTCCTCACGCTTCTCCGGAAGAAACAGCCACTCACCGATGTAGAGCGCCTTCTTGCAGCGCCACACCGCCCCCTCCGACTGCGCGCTCAGCAACTCCTCCTTGCGCCGCGGCTCCTCCTTCACTCCGCTCGCCTCACTCAGCACCCCCTTCACCGTCTTCACCGCTTCATTGAATGTCCCGCGCGTGATCACCTGCTCCTCATCCCCCTTGTTCATCACCGACACCGTCACTGCCGCCACCTTCCCCTCCTTGAACTTGATGAGCACCTCCCCCACGTCATTCCCCTTCAACTGAAAGTCGAAATCATCCGGATTGAACCGCGCCCGCGTCCGCTCCTTGTCCTGCCACACAAAAAACCGCGAACCCGCCTTCGTCTCCAGATCATCCGGCGTCATCGCAAACAACCCCTCATCAAGAAGCCAGTCCAGCGCCACGTCATCGCCCTGCGCATTCGCCTCCTGGGCAACCGCCGTTTGATTCAGAGTGACCAGCGGCAGCACAGCGCCGATGCCAAGCAGGAACAGAATGACCTTCATGTATGCCTCCAACGCTACGGAACGCCACCACATTAGCAAATCTTTTCTCGCGCCCCGCTACCAACTATCAACCCAGTCTCAGCAAACCCTCACTCCCGTCGCCACCCGAATCCCGCCACAACTCCCGCCCCATCTCCATGACGCCTCCCCTCACCCCCACATCATCGGAGAAATGGCTCCCACTGCGACCCCTGCTTCGGGGCCACCAGCTCAGGCAAGGGTGCCTCACGCTTCTCGATCACCACCACGTACGGATAGAGATGAACCGAATGGATGGCCGCCTGAACGCCGTTGGTCGGCACCACGAGCCGCCGTTTCGGGTTGGCCGGGTCCGAATTCATCCGCTCCATCCCATTCAGACTGTCGGCTAGCCCGGAAACAAATGCCCCAAACGCATTCTCCCGCCCGTGAATGTCTTCACAAACATACACCCCGCCCGGACGAATGTAGGGAAGCAGCTCCTCCAGCGTGACGCGCTGCTGCTCCGGTGTGTGCCCCCCGTCGTCAATCACAATGTCGGGTGCCGGAAGCGTGCCGTCCGCCATCGCCCGGCGCCAGAACGTCCGATCCGCCTGATCGCCAATCAGCACATGGGTGCCCGGCCGCTCATAACTCCGACAGGCCGACTCAATGTCCACCCCGTATATCGTCGCACTCTCGCCAAAATACTCCCGCCACATGTCAAGTGACCCACCCGAGTAAATCCCGATCTCGAGAATCACAAGGCCCTCGCGCTGACGCAGCGGGTTGAAATGACGGTGATAAATATCAAAGTAATGCCGCCACTTCCAGATCCCGGGCCCTTCCACCCGCGCATCGAAAAACGCCTCAAGTGTCGATCCACCCCCCATGGAACCATCTGCCGCCGGACCGTCAGGCGCGGCAGCACACTGATCAGCAAACACGGCTCCCGCCTGCCGCCACTCGCGACTCACAGGAAACACACGACGGTACAGACGGCGGGCAAACTTCGGAATCATGGTCAACCTTGATGTTGGACTGTGGTGAACTGCAAGCAAACCCATGGACCGAACCCCCTGTCAAAGGACCCGCCCCATGAAGAACCACCTCCCACTATCGCAGATCCCGTCCCCCTCCAAGCCATAAAATCAGCCCCGGTGACCGCCAAGCCCCCCCTCCGAACCAGCAGCCGATGGCTCTGGTCTGCTGTCAGCATTACAGCTCCCTCCGCGCACAAAGTGCGCCTGCAAGCCCTCTCCCTTGCACCACACCCCGTCCATCCCGTCCACCCCGTCCATCCTGCGCCCGCCCCCCTCAATCCCAACGGGATTGCGTCCCCAAACCCAACCAACCCATCGACCCGACGCCCCCACATGCCCTCTCCCACCAGGAACCCCCAAACCACGCCTGACATCAGTCTCCCCCATCCGCCCCATCAGCCCAACTTTCCAATCTCGCCCCTCCACACCAGCCCGCCCATTCTCACTTCCAACTCCTCACTTCCTCCCCGGCACCATTTGCCGGGCTTGTTCAACCGTATCGGCATTGCCCGGCTCGTTCCTCACATCCACGCACCCTTGAACGCTATCCCCTGGTTGACTCACGCGAAGGATTGGTGACCGGAAACTCCGTCTCACCACAGAGGATACTGAGGAGGGCATCGCCACCAGCTTGCTTGGCGAAATCCCGCTCGGCCTGCGTGATCCCAAACAGCACGTAGAAATCGGCACTCCCGGAGTCCTGCTGAAACTCTTGAGCAATCGTCGGCGGCTTAGCCAAGATCAAGTGAGTGAGAGCGCTATCAACAAAGTCGATCGCGCTGCCAAGCGGAATTCGATCATGATCACGGAGCGGGTCTGCTCCCTTGTGCTTCCCGCAGCAAATATCGATCTGATACTTCATGATCTGGTGAAGTCTGAGAATCGGCCAATCGGCCTTCTCACGAGTCTCCATCATGAACTCGCATCCGAATCCAGAAATCCCAGAAGGATCCGGTGTCTCATCAAACCAAGCGTTCGACAATCCAGAGGAAACGTAAAGCCAACTCCCTCGCGATTCAGTATGCGCAAATCGAAACACACCACATGTCGACCACCTCGGATCTCCCCCCTGTTCCGCCGGCATGGGAAAAATGCCCTCCCAATCAGCACCGAAGAGCGATGGGTAGATGGTCTCTTCCCGATGCTCCCAGATGCGCTCAAGCCAGTTCTCGTCAGCGTCGCTCATATTCCCTTCGCCGAACGTCAGAACTGAACGCTTCACTTGTCACCAGTTTTCTCCTTCTTCAGGGATGACGTCTTCTCCGCCGGCAGCAGCCCAGCAGCGGGAACTCCATCCCGCGGACCAAGGATGACGATCAGGGCATCTGGTTTCGTCAACTGGAGGTAGAACGCATCGGGCATCCGGCCCGAAACAGAAACCAACACAGGTGTCTCCTTCCCCAGCCGCTTGACCACTTGATCGCGATTCAGTTCGTTGCCCTGCAGATCCACGATTCGAGAAGGAGCAAGCGCGGACGGGCCCCCCATCCGGAGCGTGATGGTTGCGTGCTCAACCTCCACCTTGAGCTCCGGCCATTGCTGCTTCGGCACCATCTCACCGACCACTTCCCATTTGAGCTTCGGCAAATCCAACTTCACGCTCCATTGCGAATCGGCACCCGCTTTGCCCTCATCCGTCACCATTGCCATGCCGAGCAACGGGGGGACATCAGCCGGAAACGAGGGCGGATGTTTGGCCATCGCATTCTGGCTGCCGATGACCATGATGAGAGTCACCATGAACCATTTGAGTGTTGGAAACATGCGACGGAATCGTGGATTGTGTTTCATTGCTTTCTTGTTTCTGTGATGCTTATCCCGCTCTGGCGCTAGTATTAGAGCCGAACGATTCAGATCAGGCGACAGCGAGCAGGAATGGAGCGGAGCGACATCGCTTGCCGAAGGCAACCCGAAGGGCCGCGCCGGGGGGCGCTGGCAACCGTCGATGACACGACAGATGCCATTCGAACCGTTGCCTGCATCCGTTCTACTGAACAAAGCCGCTCCGCTGTAACCTCGTTCCGCACCGTTTGGAGTTGATGGATGCGTGAGCATTTCGGTGACCTCGATCGCCAAAGACTTAGCAGGTCCCGGATCCCTTTTCAACACCCATTCCTCCCGTCGCCGGTTGCGTGCCGCCGTACCTTCAACCTCAACTCGAACCGCATCGGTCCCTGATTCCGCCAACACCGACTCAGAACCCCAGTTCCCTCCCCACCATCCCTCATCCAAACCCGCCCCTTCCAACCAGCCCGCCGATCACCCGCTCGGCCCTCTCCCAACTAGCCCACCGCCACCCCTCTCCGAACCCGCCCGCCGAAGGCCTTGGAATGCGGAAGCCTGCTGCCGCTTTCCCGGAGCCAACCCGCTGGCCCGGCCCCACTCAAGCTCTCCACCCCTCCGTACCAGCCCGGGACCGCAAGGCTCCGTACTCGCCCCTCCCTCCACCAATCGTCACATCTCATTCCACATTCCCGCTCTCTGACTCCGATCCGCCCAATCTGCCCAATCTGCCCCATCTGCCCCATCTGCCCCATCCGCCCCATCCGCCCCATCCGCCCCATCCGCCCCATCCGCCCCATCCGCCCCATCC
>JAIXVE010000226.1 GCA_027483175.1 Verrucomicrobiaceae bacterium
GCCGTCGTCGATATCGGCCTCGCCGTGAACCGCCGCTACAAGGTCGAAAACGAAACCCGCGAGGAAGTCACCTTCATCGACGTCACCTTCTGGGGCCGCAGCGCAGAAATCATCGGCCAGTACATGAAAAAAGGCCGCCCGCTCTACGTCGAAGGCCGCCTCCAGCTCGACTCATGGGAAGATAAAGCCACCGGTCAGAAAAAAAGCCGCCTCAAGGTCATCGGCGACGAATTCCAATTCCTCGGCGGTCGCGACGGCGCCCCCGGTGGCGGCGGCGGACCCGACGACGACGACGCACCACCTCGCTCGTCCCGCCCTCCCCAGCAGAACTCCCAGCGCAACAGCGGCAACAGCGCCCCTGCCTCCCGCCCTCCTCAGGATTACCCCGCCGGCCTCGACGACGAAGACGAAATCCCGTTCTGACCACCTCGCCCCAGCCCGCCCTCGCCCTCTCTTCGCCTTCCCTTTCCTTCCATGATCAAAGTCGGTCTCGTCTCTCTCGGCTGCGCCAAAAATCTCATCGATTCCGAAATCATGATCGGCCACCTCCGCGAGGCTGGCATGGAAATGACCCCGGAAGCCGCCGACGCCGACGTCCTCATCGTCAATACCTGCTCGTTCATCGACATGGCGAAAAAGGAAAGCATCGGCACCATCGAAGACGCCATCGATGACCGCGCCGCTGACAAAAAACGCAAACGCCAGAAAATCATCGTCGCCGGCTGTCTCTCCCAGCGCTTCTCCAAAGAACTCCCAGGCCTCATGCCCGAAGTCGACGCCTTCATCGGTCTCGACCAGATCACTCAGGTCGCCCCCATCATCGAAGGCCTCGTCGGTAAAAAACCCGCCGGCCCCGAAAACCTCGTCACCCGGCAACCCAAATACATCCCGGACTACGACACGCCTCGCTTCCGCCTCACGCCGCGCCACTCCGCCTACGTCAAAATCGCCGAAGGCTGCAACCACCCCTGCTCGTTCTGCATCATCCCGCGCATCCGCGGCCGCCACCGCAGCCGCACTCAGGACAGCGTCGTCCGCGAGGTCGCCCAACTCGTCCAATCAGGGGTCCGCGAAATCAATCTCATCTCCCAGGACACCACCTACTTCGGCATGGATAAGTGGGAAGACGTCCGCCCTAACCCACGCAGCCCGGTCGATAGCTCCAAAGGCGAAAGCCTCGCCACCCTCATCCGCGCCCTCAATGCCATCGAAGGCGACTTCTGGATCCGGCTCCTCTACACCCACCCAGCCCACTGGAGCGACGAACTCATCAGCGCCATCGCCGACTCCCCCAAGGTCGCCCGCTACGTCGATATCCCCCTCCAGCACATCTCCGACCGCATGCTCGCCGCCATGCAGCGCGAAACCTCCGGCAACTACATCCGCGATCTCATCCACCGCATGCGCGCCGGCATCCCCGGCCTCGCCATCCGTACCACGTTCATCGTCGGCTTCCCCGGCGAAACCGAGGAAGACTTCTCCGAACTCCTCGACTTCATCCGCGAAACCAAATTCGAACGCGCCGGGGTCTTCCGCTACAGCCGCGAAGAAGGCACCAAAGCCTACAACATGGACACCCGCGTCCATCACAAAACCATCGAAAGCCGCTGGAACCGCGCCATGCGCGAACTCCAATCCCTCGCCGAAGGCTTCAACGCTTCCCAGGTCGGCCGCTCCATGAAGGTCCTCGTCGAAAAACCCGGCGTCGCCCGCACCGAAATGGACGCCCCGGAAATCGACGGCACCGTCTTCGTCGACGATTCCCTCCCCATCGGCGAATTCGCTAACATCACCGTCGGCGACTGGCGCGGCTACGATCTCGTCGCCAAACGCTGACCGCCCCAGCCATGCGCATCGTCTTCACAGGCACCGGCGACATCGGCATCCCCGCGCTCTCCGCGCTCCTCTCCCTCAAAAACTGCGAGGTCGTCGCCGTCATCTGCCAACCCGACAAACCAGTCGGCCGTAAACAGATCCTCACACCCCCAGCCACCAAAACCCTCGCCCTCGCCCACGGCATCCCCGTCCACCAGCCACCGAAACTCCGTCTCGCCCACGACCTCGTCGCTTCCCTCCAAGCCGACCTCATGGTCGTCATCGCCTACGGTCAGATCCTCCCCCAGCACATCCTCGACCTCCCAAGGCTAGGCTGCATCAATCTCCACGCCTCTCTCCTCCCGCTTCACCGCGGTGCCGCCCCCATCCAAGCCGCCATCCTCTCCGGCAATCCCCTCTCAGGCATCACCGTCATGCAGATGGACGCAGGCCTCGACTCCGGCGACATCATCCACCAGGAATCCCTCCAACTAACACCCGACGAAACCGGCGGCTCGCTCCACGACCGTCTCGCTGCCCTCGCTCCCGTCGCCCTCCTCGCCGCTCTCCCTTCCATCCTCGACGGCTCCGCCTCCCGCACACCCCAAAACACCGCCGCTTCCTCACACATCGGCAAGCTCTCCCGCGCCGACGGTCTCCTCGATTGGTCCCTCCCCGCCTCCACCCTCGAACGCCGCATCCGCGCCTTCGACCCGTGGCCCGGCACCACCACCACGCTCCCGGACGGCTCCCAACTCAAGATCTTTCCCCCGGTCGCCGCCCTCGACGTCCCCACCGGCTGCCCGCTCCCAGGCACCATCCTCCACTCAGGTCCCGACGGCATCACCGTCGCCTGCGGCGCCGGCGCCCTAACCATCCACCAGCTCCAGGCCGAAGGCCGCCGCCGTCTCGACACCGCAGCCTTCCTCTCCGGCAACCCGCTCACACCCGGCGACCTTCTCGGAATCCCAAAATCCTCGCCCCCCTCGGAATCCTGACACCATCAAGGCGGACTCAGTCCCACGCAATATACCGCCGCACCGCCTTCAACCGGTGCGTCAGTTCCCCACTCTCGCGGTTCACAATCCCCCGCTCCGTCAGATCATCAATGCGCACCATCGCGCTCGAATGAATCACCTCGCCGCACGGCAGCACAATCCCCACATGCTGCGCCGCCTCACCACTCGGCGCAAAATAAACCAGATCCCCAGGCACCGCCATCGCCAGATCCCGCACCTTCTCGCCTTCCTCAATCTGCTGCACGCAATCCCGCCGCACCACCACCCCGAACGCCCGCAGCACGGAACTAGCAAACCCGGAACAATCCACCCCGAACACGGTCCGCCCACCCCACAGATAAGGCGTCCTCAGATAACGCCGCGCATAATGCAGCAGTTCCGCCACGTCCGGCACCGTCCCCGCCGCCGGAATCTCCCGCACCTTCCCCTTCCACGTCCACCGTTCATCCCCATACAGAAATGTCCCGCCGTCATACCCCGGCAGCGGACTCCCTAGCGGCATCGCCATCGCCCAGTCTCCCATCGTCGCCTCCCCGCAATGATCATCCGTCACGTGCGTCGCCACCAGCGGCTCCTCATCACCCCGCACCCCGAACTGCCGGCTGTCCACCCAGCCCTCATAATCATCCACCAGCAATCTCGCCCGCCAGAACTTCCCCGCCACTCCTAACACCTCCACCGCCTCGCCTCCACGCACCTCATTCACCATCTCGGAAACCACGTCAGGCTCCCGCCGCATCGGCGCATGACTCAATCGGCAGACAGCAAAGGACATGCAGTCGGAATTCGCAGGATCAGGGCCACTCCTCAGGGCTTTCACTCAGGCTCGTCCAATGGCACCGTGTCCGGCACCACTTCCGTCCGACTCGGATCCACCGTCAGCTTCTGCGCAGGTGCCTCCGTGTAAGGCGGCCCAGGAACCACCTGCCCACCCACCGGCTGCAGATTCTCCACCGGCGTCGTCACCTCCGGCCGCGTCACCGCAGGCGTCGTCCGGTCCATCGTGTTCTTCGTCAGCGCATCCGGCGCAGCCCCGATATCAAGCCGATCGGTCGGCGTTCGGCACGAAACAAGCATCAGCACGCTCGCAAAAAACATCAGTCGGACAGTCATAGGGGCTCGTCAGTTGGTTCAATGGCCCGCCGTTCATACCGGCGGATGGTAAAGGCAAACTCATGGGCCTCGTCAGCCGCATGATCCACCTCATCCTTCACCTCCCACTCGCAGGGATCAAGCGCAGGAAAAAACACATCTCCTCCCACCTTCCCACGCACTTCCGTCAGAATCAATTGCCCAGCCACCCCCAGCGCCGCCCCATACGTCTCCCCTCCCCCAATCACCACCAACTCCCCATACCCACGCACCCAGGTCTCCCGCAACGCCTCTCCCACACTCCCCACCGCCCGCCCTCCCGGCACCTCCAGCCCCTCCCGCCTCGTCAGCACCAAAGGCAATTGCCCAGCCCGAAACCACCCTCTCATCTGCTCCCACGTCCTCCGCCCCGCCAGCAGCGCCTTCCCCTCGCAGTACCCACGGAACATCGCCACATCCGCAGGCAAATGCCACGGCACCCGCCCGCCCCGGCTCAACGCCCGCTCCCCATCCA
This sequence comes from Verrucomicrobiaceae bacterium, assembly GCA_027483175.1. Classification (GTDB taxonomy): domain Bacteria; phylum Verrucomicrobiota; class Verrucomicrobiia; order Verrucomicrobiales; family V1-33; genus V1-33. Next base: position 4,441 of record JAIXVE010000226.1, read on the forward strand.
TCGCCGCAATCATCGTCACATGCATCCTCCTCCCTTCCACCCTCCCCGCCCTCTCCGCAATCCCTTCATTCCCACCCGCAATCACTTCACCATCACCAATTCCCACCGTCCACCGCGCCCCCACAAGCGTTCCGCACTCATGCCCACCCCTCGCATCGCTGTCATCGGCGCCGGTCTCGCCGGCGTCGCTTGCGCCTCCCGTCTCCAACTCGAATTCGGCATCCCCACCGTCCTCTTCGAAAAATCCCGCGGCCGCGGCGGCCGCTGCGCCACCAAACGCACCGTCGACGGTCTCCTCATCGACCACGGCGCCCAGTACTTCACCATCCGCGACCCGCTCTTCTCCTCCATCGTCCACCAAGCCTGCGGCGACGCCCTCCTCCCCATCAACGCCCCCATCACCTCCCCAGACGGCACCCCCATCCCCGGCGAAACTCGCTGGTACCACCGCGACGGCAATAGCCGCCTCGCCCGCGACCTCGGCCCAGACCTCGAGGTCCGCTCCGCCACCGAAATCTCCCGCATCGAACGCCTCGGCCACTCATACCTCGTCAACGACGAACGCTTCGACGCCGTCGTCTCCACCGCTCCACTCCCCCAGTCATTCCGCATCCTCGGGCTCTCCTCCCCTCCCCCCGCCTACATCCCCTGCCTCACGCTCATCCTCTCCCTCCACGGCCCACCCACCGGACGCGCCGCCTCCCAATACGCCGTCCGCGACCGCTCCGGACCGCTCGAATGGTCCGCCTGCGAAAATCATAAGCTCACCCGCATCGCCTCAGACCGCACCGTCATCGTCTCCCAGGCCTCCGAAGCCTTCAGCCGCGAATTCCTCGAAGCCGATCCCGTCATCTGGGCCGCCGCCCTCACCGACCTCACGGTCCGCTGCTGGAATCTCAACCCGGCCGACATCATCGAACGCTTCACCCACCGCTGGCGCTACGCCCGCATCGCCTCCCCAGCCTCGCTCCCAACCCTCCCTCCCGGAACCTTCTTCGCCGGTGACGCCACCTCCGCCAGCCGCATCGAATCCGCATGGCTCTCCGGCCGCGAAACCGCCGCCCGCGTCGCCGCCTTCCTCACGAAAGCTCAGGCCGCGGATCCCGCGCCAGCAATTCCTTAAGCGCCGCCCCGCACGGCTTCCCGCCATACAGAATGCTGTACATCTGATCAATGATCGGTGTCCGCACCCCGTACCGCCGCGCCGCCTCATGGATGCTCTCCGTGTTCGGCACGCCCTCCGCCACCATGTTCATCCCCGCAATGATCTCCGGCAGGCTCTTGCCCTCTCCTAACTGCCTCCCCACCCGGTGATTCCGGCTGTGACTGCTGTAACACGTCACAATCAGATCTCCCACGCCGCTCAAGCCCTGGAAGGTCTCAAACCTCCCTCCCGCCGCCGTCCCTAACCGCGTCATCTCCGCCAGTCCCCGCGTCACCAGCGCCGCCCTCGCATTGTCCCCCAGCCCCAGTCCCTCCGCAATCCCCGCCGCAATCGCAAACACGTTCTTCACCGCCCCGCCCCACTCAATCCCGATCACATCATCACTCGTATACGTCCGGAACCACGGTAATGTTAGAAACGTCTGCAGCGCCTTCGCCGTCTCCTCCCGCCCGCACCCGATCACCGCCGCCGCCGCCAGCCCGCGCGCAATCTCCTCCGCATGATTCGGCCCTGACAACACCGCCGTCTCATGCCCCGGCAATTCCTGCGCCAGAATCTCCGTCATCCTCAACCCTGTCCCCATCTCAATCCCCTTCGAACACGACACTAACACCGCATCCCCCCCCACCCCCACCGCCTGCACCGCCGCCGCCACACTCCGCATCGCCCGCGTCGGCACCACAAAGAAAATCACCCCGGCCCCCGCCACATCCGCCAGCTCAGTCGTCGCCGTGATGTTCTCCGGCAACCTCACCCCAGCCAGATACCGCCCATTCTCCCGCGTCCCGTTGATCTCCCCCACCAGCCCCGCATCCCGACCCCACAAACTCACGCGCTCCGCCCGCGCCGCCGCACAAATCGCCAGCGCCGTCCCCCAACTCCCCGTCCCAATCACCGCCGCATGCTTCACTTGCCCTCCTTCCCAGTCCCGCGCTTCCGCTCAAACCGATTCTCCGTCCCATCCCGCAACCTCCGAATATTGCTCCGGTGCCGCCAGATCGCCAACGCCCCCAGCAGCACCGCAAACCCACACAACGCCACCGACGGCTTCCCCCACCCAACCCGCATCCCCACCGCCGCCGCCGGCAGCGCCACCGCCGACGCAATACTCGCCAGCGCCACATACCTCGTCCCGAAAAATACCGCCAGCCACGCCCCCAATGCCACCAGCAACGGCACCGGCAGCAACGCCATCAGCGCCCCAGCCGACGTCGCAATCCCCTTCCCTCCACGAAACCCCAGCCAGAACGTGAAATTGTGCCCCAGCACCGCTCCCGCCGCCCCCGCAATCGCCGGCCAGTCCGAAACCACCCCTCGCGCCTCCGCCCACTTCGCTCCCACCACCACCGGCACCAACCCCTTCAGCATGTCCACCACAAACACCGGTATCCCAATCCCTTTCCCCAAAACCCGGATCACATTCGTCGCCCCAATGTTCCCCGACCCATGCTCCCGAATGTCAATCCCCTTCAGCTTCCCAGCCAGATAACCAAACGGCGTCGCCCCGACAGCATACGCCGCCACCAGCACTGTCGCCGTCACCTGCAAGTCACTCGCCGTCATCCCTCCCCCTTTCCCCGCCCATCACCCCGGTGTCAAGCCGCCTCCACCACCTCCTCCACCACCTCCTCCCACCTCACACGTTCCCGCCATGCCACTGCAGCTTCTGCCGCAGAATCCCGTAAAACGAAAACCCCGGCAACGTCACCAGCGGCACATCCACCGGCCCGCGCCTCAGCATCACCACCCGCTCCCGGCACAACGGCAACGGATCCCCCCCATCAATGCTCAGCAGCAATTCATCCGTCCGACCCACCGGCTTCAGCTCAATCGCCACATCGTCCCTCACAATGCACGACCGGTTCGCAATCGCATGCGGACACACCGGCGTAATGCAGAACACTTCCGCCCCAGGATGAATGATCGGCCCGCCAGCCGACAAACTGTACGCCGTCGACCCAGTCGGCGTCGCCACCAGCAACCCATCCCCGCTGTACGCATTCAGAAACTCCCCGCCTATCCTCACCTCCACCGTCACCGTCCGCGAAATCGCCCCGCGCGTCACCCCAATCTCATTCAACCCGCTCCGCACCATCGCCACCCCATCCGCCGTCACAAACGTCGCCTCAATCGTCCGCCTCAGGCTGATCTCATACGCCCCACCCATCAGCACATCCACAAACTCATCCAGCGCCTCCACCGTCGTCGTCGTCAGAAATCCTAACCTCCCTATATTCACCGCCGCCAGCGGCCGCACCAGCGCCCCCATCAGGCTCGCCGTCCGCAACAGGGTCCCATCACCCCCCAGGATCACCACCCGGTCCACATGCCGCCCCAGCTCCCCCAGCGGAATCCCCTCACCCATCCCCGCCAGCTCCGCCGTCGCCTCGTCCGGCACCACCCGCGCCCCGCGCATCCGCAAAGCCTCCGCCATGCGCCGCGCCAGCGCCGCAGCTCCCGGCTTCGTCGGATTGGCTACTAAACCGGTGCGCGCGTGATCCATGCTAGAAACTCTTTATTCCCATCCGTCCCCGTTATCGGCGAATCCATGTGCCCGCGCCACTGAAATCCAGGACATCCCTCCACAAACCCCCGGATCGTCGCCACCGCACGCTCATGCAGCGCCGGATCCCGCACAATCCCCCCAGGCCCGATGTCCCCGCGCGTCAGCTCAAACTGCGGCTTGATCAGGCACACAATCTGACCACCCACCCCAAGCACTTTCATCACCGGCGGCAGCACCAGTCGCAGCGAAATGAACGACACATCAAACACCGCCAGATCAGGCGCCTCCGGCACATCCGCAGGATCCAGATGCCGCACGTTGTACTGCTCCCTCGCCACCACCCGCGCATCACTCCGAATCCGCCACGCCAGCTGGTTCGTCCCCACATCAAACGCATACACTTTCGCCGCCCCATGCTGCAGCAGGCAATCCGTAAACCCCCCAGTACTCGCCCCCACATCCATCGCCACCATCCCCGTCACATCGATCCCGAAATGCCCCAGCGCTCCCTCCAGCTTCAATCCGCCCCGGCTCACATACCTCGGCTTCTCCAGCACCTCCAGCACATCATCCGCGCAAACCGCCTGTCCAGGTTTCGCCGCCGGCACGCCATTCACCCGAACCTCCCCTGCCAGCACCAGCCGTCTCCCCTGCTCACGCGAATCCACCAGCCCGCGGGCCGCAAGCTCTGCATCTAATCGCTGTCGCGCTGCCATCTTGTTCTCAAGTCTCCACCTCCCCGATCCCCGAAGAAGTCCCGCCCCCTGCCCGCTCCTCACCCCCAGCGCAAGCGCCCATCTCTCCACGCCTCCCCCGCCTTGCACCCCAGCCACCCCCACACCATCAATCACCACCACGCATGATCTACCTCGACAACAACGCCACCACCCAGCTCGACCCCGCCGTCCTCGAGGCCATGCTCCCGTTCCTCAAAGATCACTTCGCCAATCCCTCCAGCGCCTACTCCGCAGCCAAACCAGTCCGCAAAGCCGTCAACCTCGCCCGCGAACAAGCCGCCGCCTTCCTCGATTGCGACCCCGACGAAATCATCTTCACCAGCGGCGGCACCGAAGCCGACAACGCCGCCATCCTCTCCGCCCGCCGTCTCTACCCCGAAAAAAATCACTTCGTCACCTGCGCCGCAGAACACGACGCCATCACCAATTGCCTCAAATCCCTCCAGTCCACCGACGGCATCGAAATCACTTCCCTCACCACCCGACCCGACGGCACCATCGACCTCGACGAACTCCGCCACGCCATCCGCCCAGGCCGCACCGCCATGGTCTCTCTCATGATGGCCAATAACGAAACCGGTGTCATCCAACCCGTCACCGCCGCCTCCGAAATCGCCGAATCCTCCGGCGCTCTCTTCCACACCGACGCCGTCCAGGCCGCCGCCAAAATCCCCATCCGTCTCCGCAACTCCTCCATCCATTCACTCGCCCTCTCCGGTCACAAATTCCACGCTCCCAAAGGCATCGGCATCCTCTACATCAACCGCCGCACCGCCTTCCACCCGCTCCTCACCGGCGGTAGTCAGGAAAATCAACGCCGCGCAGGTACCGAAAACACCGCCGCCATCGCCGCCCTCGGCACCGCCTGCCAACTCGGCCTCCAGCACCTCGATTCCCTAACCTCCAACCCCGACCCCGTCGCCGCCCTCCGCGACCACTTCGAACAACAGATCACCTCCCTCATCGACGGCGTCACCATCAACGGCGCATCCGCCCCGCGCACCCCCAACACCTCCAACCTCCGCATCTCCGGCACCGAAGCCGCCGCCATGACGCTCCTCCTCGACCAGAAAGGGGTCTGCATCAGCGCCGGCAGCGCCTGCCACTCCGGCTCCCACCACATCTCCCCAGTCCTCGCCGCCATGGGCCTCTCCCCCACCGAAGCCCGCCAGTCCCTGCGCGTCTCCTTCTCCCGATTCTCCACCCTCACAGAAACCAACACCGCCATCACCCACTTCATCACCGCCACCACCCGCATCCGCTCCCTCCTCACCAACACCCCCTAACTCCCCCACTCTCCCAACCCGCCCGCCCTCCCACCAAGCCCCCGGGATCGCGAGGCTCTGTACTCGCGCCACCCAACACGCCCCCTCGCCCAACCCGCCACCTCCTTCCAGCCCCCGTCCCGTAGGGACGACCGGTTAGTAGCCCGGGGTGGCGCGAAGCGATACCCCGGGTCACCATCCAAAATCGCCCCAACCCCGTACGGGGTTGCCCCCTCCGAACAA
>JAIXVE010000359.1 GCA_027483175.1 Verrucomicrobiaceae bacterium
AGGACGGCGAGCTGGGCCTGGAGTTCGGCGCGGCGTTTGAGGCTATCGCGGAGGAGGACGACGCGGGGAGCGGGGAGGGAGGCCGCGGGGGTGTCAGGGGGGGCGGGTGCCTGAGCGGGTGCGAGAGAGAGCGTGCCGACGAGAGCGACGGCGGAGACGATGAGAGCGGAGAGGGCCCTGAGCATGGGGTGGGCGGCGCGGGGAGGGTTGAACCGGCGCGGCCGGAGCGGGTCAGGTGAGGGCGTCCTGACGTTTGAGGAGACGCTGGAGATCGGTGTCGGGGAACTCGATGTCAGCGAGGGCGATGGGTTCGTCCTTGCGGTAGGCTTTTGTGAGGATGGCGGCTTTGGCGTGATCGCCGTGGCCTTCGCCTTCGAGAGCGCAGACGGGGACACCGCCGCCTCGGGCGTCGGCTGCGGCGCAGGTTTCGACGAGCCCGTAGACTTCATCGCCGCCGATGCCGTGGAAGATGCGGGTGCCGGCGGGGAGGTCGGTTTTGGCGTAGGCGTAGACGTCGCTGATTTTGGCGGCGGCTGGGGCGAGGACGGGTTTTTTGAGGAAGAAAGCCTGGGCGATGGCGCGCGGGGTTTCGAGGGTACAGAGGTGATAGGGACGGTAGAAGAGGTAGTACCAGCCGCCGTTGGCCTGTTTGGAGGCGACGGCGTTGACCTTGTAGTAATTCATGAGGAAGTGGCGGTCGGCGTCGTCCTGCCAGCCGACGACGTAGACACCGCCGCCTGGTTCTGCGTTGACGACGTAGTCGATGTGGCCGGTGGGGCTGGAGGCGTCGAAGTCGAAGAGGTCGAGGACCTCTTTAACGTCTTTTTTGGCGCTGCCGAATTCATGACCGCGCATGCCTGGCTGGAGCGGGACGAGGCCGGCGCCGTTGCCGATGAGGGCCATTTCGATATTGAGTTTAGTGCCGTCGGTGTAGGCGATGCACTGGATGACGGAGAGCTTGAGTTTGGCGGCGATTTCGCGTTTGGACTCTGCGACGGCGTGGCGTTCGAGGTAGCCTTTGATGTTGCCTGCCTGGACGATGCGGAAGCCCCAGAGTTCGATTTCCTCGATCATGGTGCTGAGGACACCGTGCTGGTCACCGGCGTCGCTGGTGACGACGACGCCCTGTTTATCGGCCTCGTGTTTGAGGAGTTGGCCGAGGGCGAGATCGACCTCTGCGTTCATGAGGACGACGTGGGCTTTTTTGGCGATGGCGGCGAGGCAGAAGTGAGTAGCCGGGGCGATGGTGTTGGTGCATTCGACGAGGACGTCGAATTCGAGGTCCGGGAGAGCGAGGAGAGCGGCGGTGTCGAGGGAAGTCCAGACCTCGGATTTGGGGGTCCGAGGGGGGAGTGGGCCGGAGGTTGGGACGGGGATGCCGGAGCGGTTGGTGGAGGCGAGGCCTTTGGCGATGGCGTCGGTGGAGATATCGGTGATGAAGACGAGGTCCATGCCGGGGGTGCGGGCGACCTGCCATGCGACGCCGAGCCCCATGGCACCGCATCCGACAACACCGACCCGGATATTCTTACCGGATTTTTCGAAGGCCCTGAGCTGATTGATCAAGCGAGTGGAAAGCTGGAGGTTGGAGGGTGCTGGGCAGCCGGGAGCGGCGGGACAGCGAGGGAAGCGGGGCGGCTACACTGAATCCGGGGCGCGCGCAAGTGCGAGCCTCCCGGGGAGGAGATTCGGCCCTTGTGCAGGAAAGGAGTGCTGAGCTGCGGCGGGGTGCCGGGATTACTTTTTCTCGACGAGCCAGATGTTGCGGTACCGGATGGGGTTGCCGTGGTTCTGGAGGTGGAGCGGGCCGGGGTCTTTGCCGTCGCCGAGTGGTGCGGCGGTGGTGGCGTGGGGGAGTTCGACGTTGTCGTGGATGACGGTGCCGTTGTGTTTGACGGTGGTGCGGGCGTTGGCGGTTTTTTTACCGGAGGCATCGAAGGTGGCGGCGGTGAAGTCGATGTCGTAGGTTTGCCAGACGAGTGGGGGGAGGCACATGTTGAGGTCCGGGGCTTTGATGCTGTAGATGCCGCCGCATTCGTTGTTTTCGCCTTCGAGGCCGAAGGAATCGAGGACCTGGACCTCGAAGCGGCTCTGGTTGTAGAAGCCGGAGTTGCCGCGGTCCTGGCCGCGGGCTTTTGGTTTGTAGGGCAGCATGAATTCGAGGTGGATGTGGTAGCTGCCGAATTTCTGTTTGGAGTCCTGGCCTTCTTTGAGGAGTTTTTCGTCGGTCATGCCGCTGCCGTTCCATGCGTCGGTGTTGGAGCCGTCGAAGAGGACGACGGCGCCGGCGGGTGGTTTGGCGCCCATGGTGGGGCTGGAGCGGGTGACTTTTTCGAGGGAATCGCTGCCGAAGGTGACCTTGCCGTCTTTGGCGGTGCCTTCGAGGGAACCGAGGACGACTCTGATAGCGCTTTTGCCGTTACCGGCGGTGCCTTTGACGCGGGAGGCTTTGTTGCCGTCCCAGCCAGCGCCGGGGAGGCCGCCTGGGTAGAGGATGGCGAGGAATTTGCCATCGCCTTCGGCGACGAGCTGGAGCCCGTGTTTTTTGCCGGCGATGGAGCCAGCGTACTCGCCCTGGATGGCGAAGTCGGCGTCGGCTTTAGCGGCTTCGGCTGGGTCGATGAAGAGCCCCTTGGGTTCCTCGGCGTGGATGGGGAGGAGGGAGAGGAGGAGGGAGGAGAAGAGCAGGGATTTTTTCATGGGAGGATGAGGTGGAGGTGGTCGAGGCAGATCTGGCTCCATGATTCGAGCTGGTCGCGGCGAGCGGCCAGGGAATCGAGGGAGAGGAAAGAGAGGTCGGTGATGGGGGCTTCGTTGGCGGCGACGTCTGGGGAGGCTAGGTTGAAGAGGTGGACGATGCCGATGTGGACCTTGCCGACGTCATTGGAGTCATCGTTGATGAGGGCGACGATGTTCTGGGAGAAGGGCGAGTTGATGATGAGTTCCTCGTTCATTTCGCGTTCGACGCCTGTCATGTAGGTGTCTTTTTCGAGGGAGGCCTGGGCGGCGTCTTCGGCGTTGATGTGGCCGCCGATGCCGAGGGAGCCTTTGGCGGCGAGGCGTTTTTCGCCGCCTTTCGAGCCTCTGACGTAGTGGAGGAGGTGGCCGTTGTGGTGGAAGAGGGCGTAGGGGATGATCTGCTTGTGGGAAGGATCGTCTTCTGCGGCGTCTCTGGCGAGGAAGTGGTTGTTGGCCGGGTTGAGGAAGGCAGGGAGGTAGCGGTCGACGTCGGTGGAGAGACCGTTGAAGGCACCGAGATCGTCGAAGAGACGGCGGGGGATTACGAGGACGCGTTCGTCAGGCCAGCGCATGGGAGAGGGATGGGGGAAGCGGGAATGGTTCGGGAGAGAACGAGAGTTGGGGACCGATGGTGCGTGTCGAGGGGACCGCAAGCGACAGCGGGGGCCGCGGGCGCGGGGCTGGCGGGGTGTGGAGTGGCCCAGTTGGGGAGTTGGGCGGTCAGTCGCGTTTGATGCGACCGCCGAGGGAGAGGATGCGGGCGTTGGCTTTGGCGGCTTCAGCTTCGGCGATGTTGCCCATCTTGACGTGGACCTGGGAGAGGGCGGTCCATGCGAGGAGGTCGTTGGGGCGGAGGTCGGTGGCCATCATGGCGGCACCGAGGGCGCCTTTGAGGTCGCTGGAGCGCATGAGGACCATGCCGAGGCCGTGCCATGCGTCGAAGCAGGCTGGGTCGAGGGCGGTGGCGTCGCGGAAGAGGGCGGCGGCCCCGTCGAGGTCGCCGGTGGCGACGCAGCCGCTGGCGTCGTCGAGGAGGTCGGCGAGAGGTGAGGGGTCGTCCGTGGGGGTAGTGGACACGATGGTGGTTCAGCGGACTTCGACGGCGGCGTCGCGTCTGGAGGAGAACCATGCCTGGAAGACCGGGCTAGGTGGGGAGAAGGGGGAACCGTTGTCGCCGGCGGTGAGGTTTTTGGCGAGGTTCTTTTTATCCTCTTCCATTTTTGGGTCTTTGGGGAGTTCCTTTTTGGCGACGTGGATGAGGAGGAGGCCTTCGGGGACTTCCTGGGGCTCGGAGGTTTCGCCGGCGTTGAGTTCGTTGCACTTGGCGAGGACGACCTTCTGGTTGGCTAGGCCTGTGGGTGGCTTGGTGCCGGAGAAGACGGGGATTTCGCCTGCGGTGAGGCCGGCGGCGGTGGTGGCTTCGGTGAAGGATTTGCCGGCTTTGACGGCTTCGTCGATGGCGGTGCGGGCCTTGGTGGCGGCGTCTTTGAGGGCTGCGGCGACCTTGGTTTCCTTGAGTTTGGCGGTGATTTTTTCCTTTACCTGGTCGAGCGGGAGGATGCCGGCCTTGGTGATGGAAGCGATTTCGAAGAGACACCAGCCGTCGGCGGTCTGGACAGGGTCAGCGGGGCCGGGTTCTGCGGAGAACATGGCTTCGATGGCTGCGGCCTGGGCTTTGAGGGCTTCCGGGGGAGCGGCTTTGGTGAATTCGGCTTGGGTGGCTTCGAAGCCAGCGCCTTTGGCGGCTTCTTCGAAGGGTTTTGGGCCGCGGTCGTCGGCGAAGAGAGCGGTGGCGAGGGCGTCGACCTTGGCGACCCAGTCTTTCTCGGCGGCGAGATGGGTTTCCATGGCCTTGGTGTGATCGTCGAGGGCCTTGGTGTAGGTTTCCTGGAGTTTTTTGAATTCCTCTTCCTTGGCCTTTTTCTGGGCTTCGTCGGTGATTTTGGAGAGGTCTTCCTGGACTGGGGCGACGGGAGCGGTGGGCGGTTTCGGCTTGGCGCTGAAGACGAATTTCACCGAGCGTTTTTCGTCGGAGAGGACGACTGGGTCCGGGGTGGGAGCAGGTTCGCCTTCTTTCGGGGTGGCTTCGGACTTGGCTTTTTCGGCGTCGTAGAACTTCTGGATTTCGTCGTCGGTGACGGCTTGCTCGGCGAACTTGGTTTTTTCGGCGAGGGCGGTGAAGGCGGTGGTTTTGACGTGTTGGCTGGCGTAGTAGTCGTCGACTTCGGCCGGGGAAGGAGCGAAGGAACCGCCGACGAGTTTGCTGAGTTTCTGGAAGATGATGATGTCGTGGGCGAGCGTGAAGAGCTTGCGTTCGGTGGTGGTTTTGTCACCGAGGTTGCCGTTGGCGAGGAAGGCTTCGTATTTGGAGCTGTCGAAGCGGCCGTTGGATTTGAAGGCACCGAGTTCCTGGACCATGCGGGAGACGTCTTCGCGGTCTGCGGCGATGCCGAGGCGTTTGGCCTCTTCGCGCATGACCATGACGTTGTAGGAGAAGTCGAGGTCGTCGCCGGAGTTGCGATTGGTGCTGGTGTAGCGGTTGGAGATGGAGCTGATGGTATTGACGAATTTCTGGGATGGATCGGAGAAGCGAGCCATGTAGTCGTTGCCCTCGATCATGCCGCCGAGGCGCATGGCGACAGCGCCCATTTCGTCGATGGCCTGTTTTTCGCCTGCGGTGAAGTCGCGGCCGTAGATGTTGCCGATGCGGGTGCCTGAGCCCATCCTCTGATTGGGGTTGTAGAGGAAGGTGAAGGAAACGATGACCACGGCTGCGATGACGGACATCAGGACGTAGTGGTGCTTGCGGAGGGTCTCGAGCATGGCGTGCGGGTCTGGAAAGCGGTTGGAGGGGCGATGAGGCGCGGAGGCCTTGAAAGGGAGGCGAACGTATGGGGGCGGGGAGAGGCGGGCAACTGGATTTTGGGGGAGCCGCGGAGGTCAGTGGACTTCTTCTGCGGAGGCCTTGAATTCGTCGAGGGAGATGATGCGGCTGAGGATGGTGTGGAAGACGATGGCCGGGTGCTGGGTGGCGTCGATGTCGGTGATGCGTTCGCGCGGGTAGAAGTCGAGCATGGGTTTGGATTCGGCTTCGTAGGTGCGGATGCGGCGTTCGATGGTTTCGTCGCGAGCGTCGTCGAAGCGGTTTTCCTTGAGGGCGCGTTTGCGGATACGGCGGTGGAGTTCCTGGCGGTCCGGGCAGGAGAGGTGGAAGACGTGGAGGACGTCGATGAAGGGGGCCATGAGGCGGGCCTGTTCGACGTTTCTGGGGATGCCGTCGAGGACGAGGAAGTCGATGTCTGGCTTGAAGAGGTGGCTTTCGGCGCGGGAGTCGATGTTGGCTTTCCAGAGTTGGACGGTGAGTTCGTCTGGGACGAGTTCGCCGCGCATGGAGTATTCGACGAATTTCTGGCCGAGGGGGGTACGGGTATCGAGGGCGCGGAAGACCTCGCCGCAAACGAAGTGGATGAAGCGTGGGATGCGGCCGAGGATTGCACCCTGGGTGCCTTTGCCGCTGCCGGGGGCACCGAACATGAGGATGGTTTTGAAGCGCGCGTCTTTGTGGTTGCTCATGGGGTGACGGGAGGCAGAGGAATGGGTGCCGCGGAGGCGGGGCGACTGTCCTAAAGCCTCCGGGGCGGAAGGAAACCACAAATTTTGCCATGCCGGAACAACCTCGACGCATCGTCATTGCCACGCATAACCGACACAAGACCGGGGAGTTCCGGGAGCTTTTGGGGAGCGGGTGGGAGGTGGAGGATCTGAAGGATCATCCGGGGTTGGTGTCGCCTGAGGAGACAGGGGAGACGTTTGAGGAGAATGCGGCGATCAAGGCGCTGGCGGCGGCGGCGGAGCTGGGGCCGGAGGTGCTGGTGGTGGCGGATGATTCTGGTTTGGAGGTGGATGCGCTGGGCGGGCGGCCGGGGGTGTATTCGGCGCGGTATGCGGGAGAGGGGGCCGGGGACGGGGAGAATCTGGCGAAGGTGCTAGGGGAGCTGGCGGCGGCTGGGGTGAGCGGGGAGGCACGGCGGGCGAGGTTCCGGTGTGTGCTGGTGGTGGCGCGTGGGCGGGAGGTGCTGGGGGTTTTTGATGGGGCGGTGGAGGGGATGCTGGCTGAGGAGGCGCGTGGGAGCGGGGGATTTGGTTATGATCCGGCGTTTGTGCCGGAGGGTGAGACGGGGACGTTCGGGGAACTGCCGGCGGCGGTGAAGCATGGGATGAGTCACCGGTCGCGGGCGGTGGGGAAGCTGGTGGCGTGGCTGGGGAGTTGATGGGGAGATGGGGGTGATTTGTGAGGAGCACCCTAACTTTTAGGGCGTTCCGTGGCACTGGCGGCTGATGCGGGGAGAATGGGTGGTGGAGTGATGGGAAGGTTCGGCGCGGGGAGGAATCAGGCGATGATGCCGGAGACGATCTGCCCGTAGTTGTCGGTGAGGCGGAAGTCGCGGCCGTTGTAGCGATAGGTGAGGTGGGTGTGATCGAAGCCGAGCAGGCGCAGGATGGTGGCGTGGAGGTCGTGGAGGTGGACGGGGTCTTTCGCGGGTTCGGCTCCGAGTTCATCGCTTTCGCCGTAGGAGGTACCGGCCTTAACGCCTCCGCCGGCCATCCAGCAGCAATAGACCTTGCTCCAGTGGTCGCGACCGCTGGAGTCGTTGATGCGGCCGGCGGTGTTGGGCGGGCGGCCGAACTCGCCGCCCCAGATGACGAGGGTTTCGTCGAGCAGGCCCTTTTGCTTCAGATCGGCGATGAGCGCGGCGGCGGGCTGGTCGACGGCTTGGGAGGTTTTGCCGATGCTGGCGACGAGGTTGCTGTGATGATCCCAGCCACCGGCTTCCACCTGCACAAAGCGCACGCCGCGCTCCACGAGGCGACGCGCGCAGAGGAGTTTTGCGGCGAGTTCGCCTTTGCCATAGGCTTCGCGGATGGCCTTCGGCTCTTTGGCGATGTCGAAGGCGTCGGTGGCCGCGGTCTGCATCTGAAATGCCAGCTCGAAGGATTCGATGCGGGCTTCGAGTTGCTCATCGCGCTGCACGGATTTCATGTGGCGCTCGTTGAGGCCGCGCACGAGGTCGAGTTGTGCGCGTTGCTGGTCGAGCGAGGAGAATTCGCTGCGCAGATTGCTCAGCACCTTGTCCACGGGCGTGTTGGCTTTGAATTCGGTCTTTGCGCCCTGATACAGGCTGGGCAGAAAGGCGGACTGGCGCAGTTCCGGTGCGCCGCCGAGGGCGACGAAGCCGGGCAGATTCTGATTTTCCGTGCCGAGCCCGTAGAGCAGCCACGAGCCGAGGGAAGGCCGCGTGAGCACGGCGGAGCCGGTGTTCATGAACTTCGCGCCAGGACCGTGTGCGGGGATTTCGCTGTGCAGCGAGCGCACGATGCAGAGTTCATCGGCGACCTTTTGCAGATGGGGAAAGAGTTCGCTGATTTCGAGCCCCGACTTGCCGCAGCGCTGAAACTGGAACGGCGACGGCCAGAGCACACCGCTGAATCCGGCGGCGGTCTGGTCGCGGAATTTTTCAAGCGTCGGTTTGTAATCAAAGGTGTCGAGGTGCGACGGCGCACCGCCTGCGAAGATGTGAATGACATGCTTCGCCTTGCAGGGGAGAGGGGGCTTCCTCGGCGCGAGTGGGCTCTGGGCGCTAGCATTATCGGTGAAGAGGGCGCCGAGGGCGAGGGTGCCGAGGCTCATGCCGGTGCGCTGGAGGAAGCCGCGGCGGGTCGTCGGGAGCGGAAGCTGATGGGAGCAGAGTGGGGGCATGCCAGTCTTTGTTTGCCGGAGGGGTGGGAATCTCACGGGGAATCTGGCGAGTTGCCTTCCGGCCCGTCTGTCAGGGCGATTTCTTCGCGCGCCTCGCAGGCTTTGCGTCCTGATCTCCCGCCAGCCGGGCACGCGCCAGTGCCACCGCCTCACGCAGCTTCTTTTGCAGCTGCTCCCTCGGCAGCACGTCCGTCCAGTAGGCCGACACGCGGATGCCCGCCTTTTCCAAGTCGAGCAGTTCCACCGTCTCGCGCCGCTGGCCCGCGCAGAGAATCAGCCCGATGGGTGCTTCCTCGCCCGGCTTGCGTTCGTGGCGGTCGAGCCAGCGCAGGTAGAGTTCCATCTGCCCCTTGTCGGCGGGCTTGAACGCCTCCAGCTTGAGTTCAATCGCCACCAAGCGCCGCAGGTGCCGGTGATAGAACAGCAGGTCGAGGTAATGGTCTTCGCTGTCCACCATGATCCGCTTCTGCCGTTCGAGAAACGCGAAGCCGACGCCGAGTTCCAGGATGAACGACTCGACTTCCCGCAGGATGGCCGCCTCCAGATCCTTCTCCGCGTAAGTGTCCTTCAGGCGCAGGAAATCCAGCACATACGGGTCGCGAAACACGAGGTCGGGCGTGAGCTTGTCCTCGTCGCGCAACGCCGCCAGTTCCGCGCGGATGAGCTTGTCCGGCTTCTTCGACAGGGCAGTGCGCTCGTAGAGCATCCCGCCGATTTTCTTCTCCAGCGTCCGCGTGCTCCATTTCTCAATGCGGCACATCTCGGCGTAGAAGTCGCGCTGCAAGTCATCCTCTAGCGGCACAATCATCCGAAAATGCGTCCAGCCCAATTGTGTCCGCAGTGCGGACACAATCTCCTCGTCCGGGAAAACCTCGGCGAAGCGCACCATGCGGAAAAGATTGCGGGCATTGAAGCCGCGCCCAAACTCCCGGCTCAAATGTGTGCCCAGTGCGGGCACAATCTTCGCCCCGTACTCCGCGCGCTGCTCCTTCAGAATGTCCTGCCGGATGCGCCGCCCGACCTGCCAGTAAAGCGTTACCAGCCCCGCATCCACCGCCCGCGCCACCTGCTCACGCGCCGCCACGATCAGCCCGCGCAAGTCGCGCAGCAGACCCGATGGACTGGGCTTCGCGGGCTGGATGGCTTTGGGTTTGGCGGGGCGTTTGGACTTCATGCGGTTGTGGCTCATCCGGCTGCTGGAAACGGCTCAGTCTCGTTGACATCAATTCAACGGCAACGCATCATCTCCTGCACGAACAAGACACAGATTCAAGTCACCGAAGAACACTTTCGCGAGGCACGCGCCGTCGCTAGGGAGCGCGAGTGGTCCCTCGCAGAAGCCTTCCGCCACAGAGCCGACCTGCTCCCTGCAAGTCTATCCTGAGCACCCGCAGTGCCTCTGGCCCAGCACGCCGATTGCCAGCCGCCCACTTCCAGGACCTCCGGGCAAAAGTTGGGTTTGCGCCTGTCTTTCCGATTGGAGAAGGGTGAGTGTTGGCAACACTGCATTCCATGAAATCACTTTTCCACATCCTCGCGCTGGTTCTGTTTACCGGCATTGTGCGAAGTCACGAGTCGGTGGCACCGGCCGTGCAGAGCACTGGCCTGAAAGTGCTGGCGTATGCCAACACGGGTT
Organism: Verrucomicrobiaceae bacterium; assembly: GCA_027483175.1. GTDB lineage: Bacteria > Verrucomicrobiota > Verrucomicrobiia > Verrucomicrobiales > V1-33 > V1-33. Next base: position 10,134 of record JAIXVE010000359.1, read on the forward strand.
ACTACCGTCACCCGGACATTCCGGCGTTGAATCGCTGGCTGGTGCTGCTGGGGCATGAGAACGGCTTTGAGGTGGATGTCACCGAGCATTGGAAGGACCTGCAGCCGGAAGTGCTGGCGCGGTACGACGTGCTCGTGTTGAACAATGCCAACGAACTCGACAAGGTGCTGCCGGAGGCGCAGCGCAAGGCGGTGGAGACTTGGTTTACGACGGGCAAGAAGGGCATCGTGGGTTTGCACGCGGCGCTGGTGCATCAAAAGAACTGGCCGTGGTTGAATGCGCTTGGTGGCTGCGATTTCAACAGCGACTCCGACTTCGCTAGAGCGAAGGTTATCGTGGAGCCTGCGGCGAAGGAACATCCGGCGGTGAAGGGTCAGCCTGCGGAGTTCTGGATTGAGGCGGATTGGACGAATCACGACCGCTCCGTGACGGGGTTGCCGGGCTTTCAGGTGCTTTTGCGCGTGGATGAGAGCACCTACACGCCGGTGCGCGACTATTTCCAAACTCGCGGCGGCAAGCCGATGGGCGCGGACCATCCTATCGCGTGGACGAACGAGCCTGCGAGTGGCGGACGATTCTTCTACACTGAGTTCGGCCACGACCTGCGCTCGCTCAGCACGCCGTTTGCGCGGAGGCATGTGCTAGAAGGCATCAAGTGGGCCGCCGCGGCTGGAAAGTCCGAGAGCAAGCCCGCGAAGTGAGCGTCTCGGCGGCTTGCAACAAGCCGTGCTGGTTTTCAACTGGCAGAGACTGCGAGCCGATCGCAGAATCCATGGGGGAGGTTGACGCACCGCCCTCAGTTGACATGCACGAACTCGTTCGAGCAGATCAGGGCCTGGACGAGGAGTTCGAGCGGGGTTAGCGGGTTGCGGGGAACGGGGGTGCCTTCGTTTTGGAGGGGTGCGGTTTTTTCGGCGGTGGTGCCGCGGGCGGGTTCCTTTTTCGGGGTGGGTTTGGTTGTGGGTTTGGGAGGTGGCAGGGTGGTGGCGCGGGCCAGGAAGGTCAGGGTGAGTTGGATTTCGTCGGAGGTTGGGTGGCGCTGGAAGATGATGCGGTAGAGGGCGACGATCTTTTCCTGATCGGTGCGGGCGTTGGCGATTTCCGGGCGGGTGGCCATGCGGCGCGAGACCTCGATGACGAGCGGGTTGTTGAGGAAGAAGAGAGCCTGCTGCGGGACGATGCTGCTGATGCGGCGGCTGTTCGGCTGCATGGGGTCTGCGAAATCGAACTGCGTGGGCAGGTCGCTGAGGAAGAGCCGGTCCACATAGCCGTAGATGCTGCGGCGATAGCTGAAGGGTTCGTCGGTGATGTTGACGGGCTGGCCGCCGATGCTGGGGTCGAGCTTGCCGGTGAGCAGGAGCAGGGAATCGCGGATGCTTTCGAAGTCGAGCCGCCGAAGGTTGGCATGCCAGAGGAGGCGATTGCCGGCATCGGTCTGTGAGGCGCGGGCGGCGGTGCGATTTGTGTGAGGGTTGGCGTCCTGACGGTAGGTGGCGCTGAGGACGATGAGCTTGTGCAGTTTTTTCAGACTCCAGCCGCCTTCGGCGAAGCGGGCGGAGAGATAGTCGAGCAGTTCGGGATGGCTGGGCTTTTCGCTCATGGTGCCGAGGTCGTCGGGCGTGGGGACGAGGCCTTCGCCGAGATGGTGCATCCACACGCGGTTCATTGCGGTGCGGGCGGTCAGGGGATTCGATGCGGAGGCGATGTGCCGGGCGAGTTCGAGGCGACCGCTGCCCTTGCGGAAGGGCTGGCGTTGGCCGGTGCTGAGGCATTCGAGGAACTGGCGCGGGGCCACGGGGCCGGGTTTGTGTTCATCGCCACGGATGAAGACACGGCTGTCACGCGGCTTGGCGACATCCTGCACGGCCATGGCGGCGCCGGGTGCGCCGGGATGCGTGAGGCGCAGCTCGTTGATGTCGGAAAAGAGGAAGCTGCGCGTGGTCTTGCCCGTGAGGCGGAGTTGCTGGTAGCTGGCCATCAATTGCTCGGTGGTGGCGAGTTCAGAGGCAGGCGGAATGGGCCAGATGCTGGTGGCGAGCTGCACGACGGCGGGTTCGGGCGTATCCGGCTGAGCGGCGCGGCGTGATTTCAATACGGCCTGCATTTCGGGCAAATGTGGCGTGATGAATCGCGCATAGGCCACGGCCACGTCATCGAGCGACTGCGGCTGCAAGGATGCGAGTGCGTTGGCGACTAGCGGATTCACGTCCGGTGCGGCGAGCGCTTTCTTCAGTGCATCCGGCGCGAGCTTGGCGAACTGCTTCGGCTGGTCCCTTGCGAGTTTCGCGAGGGCGTTGAGCGGTCCCCAGACCGGGTCCCTGGTGTTGAGTGTGATTTGGAAATCGACCTCGGGCTCGTGCTGGATACCGTAGCGTTTTTTCACCTCGAAAGCCTGCGGCGATTCATGGCCGTGCGCGGCGATCCAGCCGTGGAGCAGCACGCGGGCTTCGAGCTGTTTTTGGAGAATGTCGAAGAGCCGCTGCACGACGTCGTAGTAGTGCTCGCGGTTGCGTTGCTCGAGGTCGGTGAGTTTTTTCCGGTAATCTTCCGCCTCCGCGCCGGTGCCGCTCGACGGCAGCGGGGGCTTTTCATAGCGTTCCTCGATGGAGGCGAAGACGCCGTGCAGCGAGTAGTAGTCGGCGATGGGGATGGGATCGAATTTGTGGTCGTGGCAGCGGGCGCAGCTCACGGTGAGGCCGAGGAAGGCCTTGGTCGTGGTGTCAATCTGCTCGTCGATGACGTCGTTGGGATTGTCGAACTTCTTGCCCACTGTGAGGAAGCCGAGCGCCGCGAGCCGGGCATCGCTGGGCTGGATGTCGGGCAATTGGTCCGCCGCGAGTTGCTCGATGATGAACTGGTCGTAAGGCTTGTCTGTGTTCAGGGCGGCGATGACGTAGTCGCGATAGGTCCACGCGTAGGCATAGCGATAGTCCTCGTAGCGGTACTTGCCGCCCATGCTGACATGCCCGCGCGTGTCCGAGTAGCGTGCGGTGTCGAGCCAGTGGCGGCCCCAGCGTTCGCCGTAGTGCGGACTGCGGAGGAGGAAGTCCACGACGCGCTCGAGCGCGGCGTCCTGCGCCTGGGCATCGTTTTTCGCCGCGGTCCACTGCTGGGCGAAGGCAGTCGCCTGTTCAGGTGTGGGCGGCAATCCCCAGAGGTCGTAGAAGAGGCGACGCAGTAATGCGTCAGGATGCGCCGGAGCACTCGGTTCCAATCCAGCCGCTTCAAGTTTTGCGAGGATGAAGCGGTCCACCTCTGTGCGGCACCATTCCGTGTGCTGCACCGCAGGCAGCGCGGGCTTTTCCACTGGCTGAAAGGCCCAATGGGCCCGCGCCTCCGGAGTCAGGCCGGTGAGCTTCTTCACCGCACCCTCACGCGGGTCGGGTGCCCCCATGGCCACCCATTGCTCCAGTCTGGCGATGTCCGCTGCGGGTAGTTTGCCGCCCTGTTTCTTGGGCGGCATCGCGAGATCCGCGTCGTCATAGCGCACCGCCTTGATGAGCAGCGATTCCTCTGGTTTTCCCGGCACAATCGCCGCGCCCGAGTCGCCGCCCGTCATCCAACCCGCCCGCGTGTCCAGTGTCAGCCCGCCCTTGCTTTGGCCCTTCTCCGACGAGTGGCAGTCGTAGCAGTGGTCTGCGAGCAACGGCCGGATGTTCGCCTCGAAGAAGGAGATGCCAGCACGGTCGTCGGCGGCGAGGGAAAGGTCACGCGCGGCGAAGAGGGTTAAGGCGAAAACGAGACGTGAGAACGGCATCGAGGTGTATTTGCCGGAGGGGTGGGAATCTCACGGGGAAAGCGTTCGGACCAAACCTAGGCTCGTTGTCTCGCGGGACAAACTGAGCCTCAGCTACTCAGGCGAGTTCTGGGCGCATAAAGGTGAAACTCTTCCGTTGGCATCATACTCTGGTCATCCAGCCCCCTGTAATCACGAGTTGCTTTTTGCAGAAAAACTGCGGAAATGCTCACCAGCGCCGCACCATTCGGCAAAATTAGCGATGCTTTTACAATTCACTGTCTCAAATTTCCGAGCCTTCAAGGAGGCGCAGACACTCAATCTGGCGGCCAGCAACTACGACAAGACGCTGCCAGCCAACTGCATTTCTCCCAACCTGCCGGGGCTGAAAGGCCAGCGTTGGCTGAAGGGAGTGGCGCTCTACGGTCCGAATGCGGGCGGCAAGAGCACGCTGATTGAGGCGATGGAAGCGCTGGCTGGGATGGTCCGGAATTCGGCGAAAGCCACCGACCCCAAGGACCCGATTCCACAAATCGAGCCCTTTGCGCTCGCTCCCGGAAAGCCGGTCGAGCCAACGGGATTCGGCGCCGTGTTTGTCAGTGATGGAGTCCGATACGAATATCGGGTTGCGGCGACGCGCGAGCGGGTCTGGCACGAGTCGTTGAGGGCGTTTCCGACGGGCAAAGAGCAGCTTTGGTTTTCCCGTGACTGGCAGCCTGAAAAGCAAACCTACAAGTGGTCGCCCGATAAGCCGACCGGTTATCGCCGCGACGTGAAGAAGGAGGAGTTCACGCTGCCAAACGTACTCTTTATCTCCAAGGCCATCAGCCTCGGAGATACGCAGTTGGAGCCGGTGTTTCGGTGGTTCAAGGAGCGAGTGCGTTTCGTTGACCTTAGCGTCAGGGCAGCGGGCATCCCATTGGGATTGTCCACTGCCCGTGAGGTCTTTCGGAAAACCTCCCTTGCTCCCCAAATAGTGGAATTGATGAAGCATGCAGACATCGGAATCACTGCGATTGCTGTTCACGAAGTGCCACTTGATGACAAAACGGCAGCGTTGCTTGAGGTTATGAAGGATCTGTTCCCGGAGGGTGCGCCCGACAACGTCAAAAACGCAAAACGTCCCAGAGTCGAGCTTTCTCATGCCAGCCCTGAAGGGCGGTCGGTCTCGCTGCCTTGGGAGGCTGAATCTGCTGGCACACACCGCCTCTTTGAACTCGCTGGCCCATGGCTCGACATTCTCGAAAACGGCTACACCGTATGCATTGACGAAATCGAGACCTCTATGCACCCCCTGATGGTAATGGCGCTGCTGCGACTGTTGTTCGACGAGAAGACGAATCCAAAGGGTGCGCAGGTGATTTTTACCACACACAACCCGCTCCTGCTCGACCCCACGCTGCTGCGCCGTGACCAGGTCTGGTTCGCCGACAAGGACGACCAGGGTGAAGCACATCTGTATCCGTTGACCGACTACGCACCGCGCAAAGGCGAGTCGCTGGTGCGCGGCTATCTCGCAGGTCGCTATGGGGCGGTGCCTTTCATTCCACAGGGCTTGCTGGGGGCCTTCCCTCCGGCAAAGCCAACCGGGGGAAAGGAACCAGATGAGCTCTGAATCAGCCTGGTGGCAGGCGGCCAAAGCTCAGAGCCTCGAACGACGCAAGGCTGCGGCGGTAGCGGCTTCTGGAGTGAAGGCGGGTGATGCTTTCCTCATCGTGACGGAAGGCACGGTGACTGAGCCGGTGTATTTTGAACTTCTCCGCGCCGACTTGCAGCTTCCCGCCGTTAGGATTCGTGTCGAACCGGGAAAAGCTTCCGACCCGCGCCATGTCATTGCCACGGCTGCGGAGGAGGTGAAGGTCCACGCTCGTCGTGCGAAGAAAGGGCAACTGGGCCACACCGAGCCACTGCGATTCGATCAAGTGTGGGCCGTGATTGATACGGACGTCGCCGTGCGAAACGGAATTTGGAACGAGGTGGAATCGCTGGCCCAAGCGCGGAAAGTGAAGCTCGCGCACTCGACACCGTGCTTTGAATTCTGGCTGCTGCTGCACATTCAGGGAATGACCACGCGCAGCGACCTTGTGACCGGCGATGCTGCGAAAAGCGCGGTAAAACACGCCCTCGGAAAAGAATATTCCACCAACGAAGCCACAGCCCGCGAGGTAATGCCGTTGTTTATCGGAAAGTGGCCGGAAGCCGTCATGCATGCAGAGCGCGTGCGTGTCTATCACGACGACGCCGGTACGAAGCTACCCGCGAATCCTTCGACTGAGGTATGCGCCCTTGTCCGCGCTCTCAACGACAGCGCGCCAGAGCATCTCAGGAAACTCTGATCTACTCCATTGGCGAGCAAGATTCATGTCAGCGGAGTTTTCCTCCAAGGGGGGGCGCCCCCAAACTTTCCCTGTGAGATTTTCTCCGCTGCGGCAAACTTTCGGGAGATGCAGCCTGATGACGAGATTGATTCGATTCTTGACGCGATGGCGCGTGGCGATTCGGGGGCGTTCATGCGGATTGTGGAGGTGCATGGGTTGATGTTGAGGAGCTATATTGGGGCGCAGGTATTCAATGCGAGTGATGTGGACGACCTTGCGCAGGAGAGTTTCATTGCGGCGTATCAGTCGCTGCATCATTACCGGCGAGGTGGGGACTTCGGGGCGTGGCTGCGCGGCATTGCGCGGAACAAGGTGCTGATGTTTTTCCGCAGCTCGCAGCGTCGGGCGGTGGCGACGGAGAAGCTGCGCGCCGAGGTGGCGGACATTGTGGGGGAGGAACTTGATGTGCAGAGTGCGGGGGACCGTCATGAAGCCATTGCGGCGCTGCTGCGATGCATTGCGAAGCTGCCGGAGAAGCTTCGGCGCGTGGTGCATTCGGGACTTGATGGGGTGAAGGCTCCGGCACTGGCGAAGGTGTTAGGGGTCAGTCCGGGCGCGGTGCATCAGCTGCATTACCGTGCGAACCAACTGTTGCGTGAATGCATGGCGAAGGGGGTGCTGCATGAGTGAGGAAGGGCTGGATTCCAACGAACTGCACGAGCTGCTGGCGGCGTGGCTGGGCGGTGAAATCAGTGAGGAGCGCCGCGTGGTGCTGCTGGCTCGCCTGCGCCGGGACGGGGAGTTTCGGGCGGCGTTTGTGACGGAGGTGCGCACCTTTGCGATGCTGCAGGCGGTGCAGAGTCCGGAGCCGCGCTGGCTGAGGCTGCAGGATGAGCTGGGACTAGCCGGTGCGAACGAGAGCGAGGCATTTGAGAGCCGGGTGCGGGTGGGATTGCGGTCGCGTCCGAGGCCGTTTGTGGCTGCGTGGTGGAGACCGCTGGCGGCGAGTGCGGCGGCGGTGGCGGTGATTTTCGCGGTGCTGTTCTTTCGCCGTGGGCCGGAGCTTCCGCTTCCGACGGGCGGCGATGCGCAGGAAAGTCGCGAGCGTCTCGCGGTGGCCGTGCGTCTGGATGATGTGCGTTGGGATGGGGCGCAGGAGCATCCGCTGCTCGCGGGTGGTTCGGTCGCTGCCGGACCGCTGCGCATCAGCGCTGGGCGGCTCACGCTGGCCTATTTCAGCGGCGTGAGCGTGCATGTGGAAGGCCCGGCCGATCTTGTGCTAGTGGGACCGGAGCGGATTCTCTGCCGCCGTGGAAACCTGCGGGCGAAGATCGTGGAGGGCGCGGAGGGATTCACGATTGAGACGCCTGGTGCGGCCATCGTGGACCTTGGGACTGAGTTTGGCGTGAAGGTGGAGACGAACGGCCGGGCGCAGGTTGTGGTGTATCAAGGCAAGGCGGAGGCATCGCTGCTGGCCCCTGATGGCAGCCCGCGCCGCACGCAGACCCTATCGGCAGCGCAATCCGTGGAACTCGATCCTGGTCAGGGGACGATGCGCAGCATTTCGCCACGCGAACTGCTTGCGGCGCCTGCACTCGACATCGCGCCGCTGGTGCTGGCGAGTGATTACCCGCAGCGCATACTTGCGGCGAAGCCCCGGCATTACTGGCGCGGCACGGATGCGGAGGGCGGGCGTCTGCGCGACCTCGTGACTGGCTCTGCGAGTCTGCGGGTCGCCGGTCCGGTGCAAACGATGTCCGATGGCAGCCTGCGATTCACGGATTCCGGGGAGCCGCAATACCTTCGTGCCGATGGCGAATGGATGCCGCCTGATGAATTTGCGATCGAGCTGTGGTTTGCGAGTGCGGCCTTTCACAACAGTGTGCTTGCCGTGCTGCAAAGCGCGCCGCCTGGGAGGGGGGATCTGGTCATGGCCGAGCTAACGCGTCGCAATCCGGCCACGCCGCTGCGGCCTGGGCGCGTGCGTTTCCTCTACCGCTGGCCGCCGGGTGGGACCGACGGTGTGAATCTCTACAGTGCGCCGCTGTACATTCCCTATCGCTGGCAACACCTTGTCTGCCAGCGCCGCGGCAGCGTGCTGGAGATGTATCTCGACGGCCAGTTCGTCGGCGAAACGAGCCTTCAGGGCATGGAGCAAACGATTGCCAGCACCCTCCGCTTTGGCCGTCTCAACGAGGATGCTTTGTCGGGCAACGCTAGGCAGTTTCAGGGACGGTTGGCCGAACTGGCGGTCTACGAGCGCGCGCTGGCGGTCGAGGAGATCCGGGGGCATGCCGGGTTGGAGTGAAGTGAAGTGTGCGAGGTTCTGGATTGGGGAGTTGAGGGCAAGAAAAACCCCGGAGACCTTGGGGGTGCTCCGGGGCATGAGTTGGTGCCGGGGTGGTGCCGGGACCTTGGTTATTCCAGCGGGTGTTCCTTGAGGAGGTCGCTGACGTTGTAGAGGGTGGCGCGAGGGCCGATGGCGTCGCGGACTTTTTTGACTTCGTCGGCGCTGACGGGCGGGGCCTGATTGCCGAAGCTATTGCGGACGAAGGTGAGGACGGCGGCGATTTCGTCGTCTTTGAGGAGCCCTCCGAACGGAGTCATGGGGACGGTGCCGTCGTATTTTTTGCCATTGAGTTCGAGAGGTCCCATGAGGCCGAAGAGGGTGGCTTTGATGAGACGGTCAGGTTTGCCGGCGACCCATGGGCTTTTGGCTAGGGAAGGGAAGGCTGGGTCGAGGCCCTGGCCGTTGGGCTGGTGGCAGGTGGCGCAGTGGGCGTCGCGGAAGTAGACCTCCTGGCCGGCGAGGTATTGTTTTTTGTGTTCGTCGCTGAGGTGAGCCGGGGCTGGGAGGACCGGGTGTTCTGCGACGATGAGTTCGGCCAGGCCGGCGAGGCGGTCGCTGGCGGTGCGGGCGGCCTGGGAGCTCCATTCGTCGAGCGGGAGGGCGGAGGCGATGGCGACGATTTTGCGTGCTGAGGGGATGTCGTTGAGCCATGAGGCGGCGACGATGGCTTCGAGGCGGACGCGGCCGTGTTCATCGGCGGCGGCTTTTTCGAGGAGGGCGGCGTGGTCCTGGATGCGGTGCCAGTTGTAGCGGAGGACGCGGACGGCAGCGGCGCGGGCGTGATAGTCTTTTGCGTTGAGGAGCTGACGGAGGAGGGATTCGTCGGCTTGATTGAGGCCCCATGTGACCCAGAGGGCTTCGACGAGGTGGTGTTCGTAGGCCGGGTCGGCTTTATCGAGACTGGCGATCCATTTGGCGATGGCTGGGCGGACCTCGTCGAGCGGGCGGCCGCGGAGTTCGCGGCGGCTGCGGTAGCGGGTGCGGTATTCCGGGAGTTTGAGGTTATCGAGGAGAGCGATGATGGGAGCGCCGTCGACTTCAGCTGGTTTGATGAGCGGGCGGGAAGGATAGGTGATGCGGTAGATGCGGCCGTGGACGTGGTCGCGGAGCGGGTCACGGGCATTGTGCTGCATGTGACCGATGAGGACATTGTGCCAGTCGATGACGTAGAGGGAGCCATCGGGGGCGAACTCGAGGTCGACGGGGCGGAAGTTGCCGTCGTTGGACTGAAGGAGGTTCTGGCGGAATTCGGTTTTCCAGCCGGTGCCTTCGTCTTTGATGGAGTGCTGTTTGATACCGAGGAAGCCGATGGCGTTGCAGAGGAGGATGTCGCCCTGGACATTGTCAGGGAAGTGGCGGGAGGAGACGAATTCGAGGCCTGAGGTGGGGCGGACTGCCTGGCCTTTGGGGATGAGGTCAGGAGCGGAAGGGGTTTTGCTGCCGAAGGTGGGTTTGACGGAGACTGGGAGCATCCAGTTCATGGTGGGCCCGGAGGTGTGGAGGAGGAAGTCCTGGCCCCATTTGTCGAAGGCGACGCCCCATGGGTTAGGGATGCCCATCTGGACGGTGCGTTCGAGCATGCCGCGCTGAGGGGAGTAGCGGAAGAAGCCGCCGTCGACGCAGCGGACTGGGCCGTAGGGGGTTTCTACGTTTGAGTGGAGGAAGACGCCCTCGCACATGATGAAGGCTCCGGAGGGGTCTGCGCAGAAGGCGCTGATGGCGTGGTGGGTGTCGTGGGTATCGAAGCCGCCGAGGATGATTTCTGTGGAGTCGGCTTTGTCGTCGCCGTTGGTGTCGCGGATGAGGACGAGGTTAGGTTCCTGAGCGACGTAGACGCCTTCGGGGGCGAATTCGATGCCGATGGGCATGTGGATGTGGTCGATGAAGACGGTTTCCTTGTCGGCTTTGCCGTCGCCGTCGGTGTCCTCGTAGATGAGGATTTTGTCGTTCGGCATGGGGTCGCCGGGGCGGTAGTGCGGGTAGGTGGGCATGACGCCGACCCAGAGCCTGCCGCGGTCGTCGAAGGCGATCTGCATGGGGTTGGCGAGGTTCGGGAATTCCTTTTCGGAGGCGAACATTTCGACCTTGTAGCCTTCTGGGACGGTGAGGGAATTGACGGCGTCGCTGCCGTATTTGTAGTCGACGGAGCCGTTTTTGCCGCTGGGCTGGTAGTTGGTGGGGACGGGTGGGAGCTTGTGGGTATTGGAGTCGTCGACGGCGAGGGAGCGGGTGGTGCCGGAGGCGACCGAGTGGATGAGGTTGTCGCGGAGGGCCATCATTTCGCGCGTCTTCTTGACCTCGTCCGGGTAGTTCTGGGGGCCGAAGGGATTGTAGCGCTGGCCGTGGGTGTGGACGCCGTTGAGGATATGATAGTCATTCTGCCAGAACCAGTCCTTCTGTTTGACGGCTTGGTGGACGAGAGAGGGGTCTGGTTTGGTGTCCCATGCTTTGCGGCCGTAGAGACCGTCGGCGATCCATGTGGCGAGTTCCTTGTAGCCGGCGTCGGTGGGGATGAAGCCGTCGGCGGTGAAGCCGGAGGGGCCGCGGAATGAGGTGTAGTGATTGGTGCTGGCGGAGAAGATGTCGATGAAGGTGAGCCCGTGTTTTGTGGCGACGCGTCCGACGGCGGCGGCGTAGAGGGCGAGGTTTTCGTTTTCGGCTTTACCGTTCGGGAGGTCGCGTTTGGAGCTGAGGTCTTCGTAGGCGAGGGGCGAGACGAGGACGAGGCGTGGGGCGGACTTGCCGTTGTAGGCCTTGCTGAGGGTGTGCTGGGCGAAGGCGTCGAGTTCGGCTTCGAAGTTAGCGACTTTGGTCGGGCCGTCGAAGGATTCGTTGTAGCCGAAGAAGGCGACGATGGTGTCTGCCTTGAGGTGAGCGAGCCATTCGTCTGGCATGGGGTAGAAGCCCTTGCCGTGGTGGGTTTTTTTGTCCGGGTGGAATTTGTCAGCGCCGGGGAAGGCCCATTGGGTTTCGCGGGCTGGGTGTGGGCGGAAGCCGGGGGTGTCGCCGACGTGGCCCATGTTCCGGACGAAGAGCTCCTGGTTCGGGTAGCGGAGGTGGAGTTCGGTTTCGAGGCGGCTGTAGTAGACATCGCGTTCGGCTAGGCCGTTGCCGAGGAAGACGACGTGTTCGCCTTTCTGGGGAGAGGCGACGATTTGCGGGCGTTTTTCGGTGGCGGTGGCGGGGACCGGCATGAGGGCGTGGGACGCGTTGGCCGGGGCGTTGTTCATGCCGGCCGGGTTGGCGGCGGCGGTGGGTTTGGGGGCGTCCTTTTTCTTGGGTTCGGGGCGGCCGGTGGCTGGGCTTTTGCCGAGGACGTAGTCGTCGGGTTTGAGGTTCCGGTTTTTGTAGAAGTCCTTCTGGCCGATGCCTGCGAAGGGCGTGGGGTTGAAGGGATCGACGACGGCGGCGTCTGCTTTGTCAGGGACGGGGAGGCCGGTGAGGTGGAGGGAGACGTTGACGAAGAGACGGCGGAGGTCTTCGTCGGCGAAGTCCTGGGAGGCTCCGAGGGTGGTGCAGAAGGCGTTGCCTTTGGCGGTGCCGTTGGGGGCGGTGTACTCGCGGAGCCACGCGAGGGGCATCATGGGGTTGTTTTTGGGGCCGTCGATGGGTTTCGAGGCTGGGTCGAGGGAGGCGGTGACGGCTCCGCGGAGGAGGATGGTGGCGGCTTTCTGGTCGAGGTTGGCGATGCCGTAGACGTCGGTGGGGCCGAAGATTTCGCCGACGCCTTTGAGGACGGCGTGGGAGGCGTTGGGGGATTCGACGACGCCGAGGGTGCCCTGGCTGCCGTGAGCGCCGTGGTGATTGACCCAGCGTTCGCCGAGGATTTTGAAGCCGAAGTCGCTCCACTTGAAGTCGCCGGTCTGGGCGTTGCCGAGAAAGGCGTGGGTGGCGGTGCGGAAGCCGATGACGGGTTTACCGGCGTTGAGGAATTCGGCGAAGTTGGCGATCTGTTCTGGGGGGAGCTGGCGGAAGCGGGTGCCGATGATCATGAGATCGGCGGCGTCGAGGGCGTCGGTGCCGGGGATATTGGTCTGGCAGTTGGGGTCGATGAAGCCGCCGTCGGGGTTGGTGGAGAAGAGGACGGTGCAGTCGAAGCCGTGTTTCTGGCTGAGGATTTTGGCGAGCATCGGGCAGGATTCCTCGCTGCGGTATTCCTCATCGCCGGCGACGAGGACGATTTTCTTGCCGTTTGGGGTGCCTTTGGGCGGGAGGTGGAGCCGGTCGGCGGCGGAGACGAGGCCGGTGAGGGCGGTCAGGGTGAGGATGATGGCGTGGCGCATGTTGATGAAATGGGATTGGGAAGGGGTGAATCCGGGAATGCCGGGACGTGCCCGAGAATACTCAGTCCGGGTGGGAAAGCTATCATCGGGCGGGGTGCAAGGGCCGACTGGAGAGGTCGGGGGGCGCGAAGACGGGGGGGGAGGGGAGGAAGTGAGAAGTGAGAAGTGTGAAGTGTGAAGTGAGAATGGCTTGTGGGGAGGGCTGGCAGGCGCACTCCGTGCGCGGAGGGAGCTGTGATTCTGACAGCAGTCCAGAGCCTGCGGCTGCTTGAACGGAGGGGGTGGGAATGGAGAGGGCGCGCGAGTACGGAGCCTCGCGCGCCCTAGGGCTTGTTGGGAGAGGACGCCGAGCTGGGGCTCAGCGCTCCCGGGGGCTTGTTGGGAGAGGGATGCGATCGAGCGCGGCGCGGCTTGTCTTCATGCGGTGCGCCAGCTGGGTCTTGGTCAGGTTTGCCTCGGCCAGGGCCTCGTGAATCTGGAGGGCGATCAGGCGTTTGAGGGCGAGGACCTGCACCTCTGGCATCAGGCCTTCGTCGATCAGAAAGTCGCTGAAGTCACTTCCGCGGTGGTTGTTCATGGCTTCTTTGGCTTGGGTTCGTCGTCGCTTTGGAGGTCGAGCCACTGCTGGAGAGTGCGGGGTTCGTCCCAGAGCCCGAGCCGGTGTGTGAGCCTTGCGAGGGCGATGAAATCGTGACGATTCCAGCGAGGCTTGGCGACTGCGGGGACGGCCGAGACGCCGGTGCAGCCGAAGCACACCTCGATGGCGGCGACCACGGTGCCGGCATCCGAGTAAAAGACGAAGATGTGGTGGGGGTCGTAGCAGGCGGCTTGCGAGACGGCTTTCGCGGCGTTGATGGCGGAGGTCAGCCTGCGAATGTCCGCTGGTTTCAGTTCAGCGGACTTGGTTTTTTGCTTCGCCAGCAAGGCTGAATCGAGCACACCATCGCGCAGCAGGGTGAAGCCGCTGGGAACAGCCTCTTTTGAGTCCTCGCTGGGAAGGCGGAATCGATAGCCGATGACTTTGGCGTAAGGTGGAGGCGTCCATGCCGCGCCGGACTCAGGGGTAGCCTTGTCTCCACCCGAAGCCGTGACAAGACTCATGAGAAGCAGCAGGGTTGCGGTGAGGAATCGAGTCATTGTGAGTGGTGTCAGGTGCCGGGGGAAGGATTAGGGCGCTAGGGTGCGAGATGTCAAGATGGCAGACGTGACGCGATGACCGTGGCAGCGGTTCATTTCCCGGTTTTGCGGGGATAGAGCGTTGCTGCGAGATGGTGTGTGGCGGCGATAACAGCGAGGCGTGGTCGGAGGGCGAGGGGTGATGTGTTGCCCGGGGGGGCGGCGTCCTTACAGGACGCGGGAGGGTGGGTGGGGTGTTCCTGGGGTTTCACCCCAGGCTGGTATACGGTGTCCCTTTGGGACAAGTGGGTGTGGATGGGCGTGTTGGGAGAGAGGGCCGAGGGGGACCTCGGCGCGCCCGGGGGCTTGTGGGGAGAGGGGGCAAAGGGAAGGGCGGCACCTTGCGGGGCCGCCCTTCCGGGAGTTGGTTAGTGAGTGAGGGCCGTGTGGCCCTTGGGGCTCACTTGTAGCTGGCCTGGGCGCCTTTGACGTCGCGTTTTTTGACCCAGGGCATGAGGGAGCGGAGTTTTTCGCCGGTCTTTTCGATCGGGTGTTTTTCGCCGTCCTTGAGGAGCTTGTTGTAGGTTTTGTAGCCGCCTTCGTATTCCTTGATCCAGCCTTTGGCGAATTTGCCGGTCTGGATGTCTTTGAGGGCGGCCTTCATGCGCTTCTTGACGGAGGCGTCGATGATTTTGGGGCCGACGGTGACATCGCCCCATTTAGCGGTTTCCGAGATGGAGAAGCGCATGCCAGCGATGCCGGCCTCGTTCATGAGGTCGACGATGAGTTTGAGTTCGTGGAGGCACTCGAAGTAGGCCATTTCCGGGCTGTAGCCTGCTTCGACGAGGACTTCGAAGCCTGCCTGGACGAGAGCGGAGGCGCCGCCGCAGAGAACGGCTTGTTCGCCGAAGAGGTCGGTTTCGGTTTCTTCCTTGAAGTCGGTTTCGATGACACCGGCGCGGGTGCCGCCGACGCCTTTGGCCCATGCGAGGGCGATTTTCTTGGCTTCCTTGCCGCCCTGGTGGACGGCGATGAGGGCGGGGACGCCTTTACCTTCGGTGAACTGACGGCGGACGATGTGGCCTGGGCCTTTGGGGGCGCACATGATCACGTTGACGTTAGCCGGAGGGACGATGGTCTTGAAGTGGATGGCGAAGCCGTGGCTGAAGAGGAGCGTTTTGCCTTTGGTGAGGTTAGGCTCGATGTCTTTTTCGTAGACGGCGGGGATTTTGGTGTCGGGGACGCCGACGAAGATGACGTCAGCTTTTCTGACGGCTTCTGCGGTGTCGACGACTTCGAAGCCGTATTCTTTGGCGACGGGGATGGATTTGCTGCCTTTGTAGAGACCGATGATGACGTGGACGCCGCTTTCCTTGAGGTTGAGGGCGTGGGCGTGGCCTTGGGAACCGAAGCCGATGACGGCGCAGGTTTTGCCTTTGAACACGCCGAGGTCGGCGTCTTTGTCCGTGTAAACTTTAGCTGGCATGATGGGGGTGGGGGTCGTTGGGTAGTTGGGAGTGTGTTGTCAGGAAACGAGTTCTTCGGGGGCGTCGTCGACGCGCGGGAGGGCGATGCGGCCGGTGCGTGTGAGGTCGAGGATGCCGAAGTTGTCCATGAGGGCGATGAACTTGGTGATTTTGGCGTTGTCGCCGGTGAGTTCGATGGTGACGACGCTGCGGCCGACGTCGATGATTTTGGCGCGGAAGATCTGGCAGAGTTCGATGACTTCGGCGCGGGATTCGCGATCGACCCTGACCTGGAGGAGGACGAGTTCGCGGTCGACGTAATCGCCTTCGCGGAAGTCGATGACCTGGATGACGTCGATGAGTTTATCGAGTTGTTTGATGATCTGATTGAGGACGTTTTCCTTTTCGCGGACGACGATGGTCATGCGGCTGACCTTGGCGTCGTGGCTTGGGCCGACGTTGAGGGTGTGGATATTGTAGCCGCGTCCACTGAACATGCCTGCCACGCGGGCGAGGACGCCGAATTTGTTTTCGACGAGAACGGAAATAGTGTGGAGAGTCATAGGGAGGGCGGGACCGGGGGCTGCCTGGCAGACCGGAAAAAGAGCGCGGAGTCTCCATCCGACCGTGCGGCGGGTCAAAGGGAATTTACGGGGCGTTGGCGGGAGGTGCCAGCGGGGAATCAGCGGGGCTGGGGAGGGTTAGCGAACTGCTGATTGAAGAGGGTCTTGAAGGTATTTTCGCCGGAGACGGGGGCGTCTTCGTTGACGAGCTGGGGGAGGATGCTGGACCACCATGAGTCGTAGGCGGCGGCGAGTTGCTGGACGACATCGGGGTGGGAGGCGGCGACGTTGGATTGTTCGCCGGGGTCGGAGGAGAGGTCGAAGAGTTGCCAGTTGGGGGATTTGGGAGCGGTGCTGACGATTTTCCAGCGGGAGTTGCGGATGGCGCAGTTGTGGAATTTGGAGTCGGCGGCTTTACCGCGGGGCCAGCGGCCGACGTGGGTGACGAGGGTGCGGTCGGGCCATGGAGCGGCGGGGTTTTCGAGGAGTGGGACGAGTGAGCGGCCTTCGATTTGTTTTTGGGCGGCTGGGGAGAGTGGGGCGGCGGCGATGGCGGCGAGGGTGGGGAAGACGTCGAGGTGGGCGGCTGGGGCGGAGATGTCGGCTGGGGAGATGGTGCCGGGCCAGCGCCAGAAGGAAGCGGCGCGGATGCCGCCCTGCCATGGGGAGCCCTTGGTGCCGCGGAGACCGCCGGAGTGGGTGGGGATGCCGGCGGTGCCGCCGTTGTCGTTCATGAAGAGGACGAGGGTATTGCGTTCGAGACTGCGGTCGGCGAGCCATTTGAGGAGACGGCCGACTTGGTCGTCGATGTTGGCGATCATGCCGAAGAATTTGGCGGCTTGCGGGGGGACCTTGTCTTTGTAGCGGGCCTCGTCTTCGGGGCGGACGTTGAGTGGGGCGTGTGGGGCGTTGGTGGCGATGTGGGTGAAGAAGGGCTGGGAGGGAGGGATGGACTCCATCCACTTCATGGCGGTGGAGAAGAAGACGTCGGTGCAGTAGCCGGAGGTCTTTTCAAACGTGCCGTTGTGGAGGATGAAGGGGTTGAAGTAGGAATTGCCGGGGGCGTCGCCGCAGGAGCCGGGGTAGGATTGGCCGATGCCGCCTGCGCCGTGGATGAAGGATTCGGAGTAGCCGCGTTTGACTGGCCAGTAGTCGGGTTGGTCGCCGAGGTGCCATTTGCCGAAGATGCCGGTGGCGTAGCCTGCGGCTTTGAGGGTGTCGGCGAGGGTGATGGCGGATGGGGCGAGGCGTTCGCGTTCCTCGATGGTGTGGGTGACCCCGTTGCGGAATTCGTGGCGGCCGGTGAGGAGGGCGGAGCGGGTGGGGGCGCAGGTGGGGCTGACCTGGAAGTCGGTGAAGCGGGCACCTTCGTGGTGGAGACGGTCGAGGTTAGGAGTTTTGAGGATGGGGTTGCCGTGGCAGGAGAGGTCGGCCCAGCCCTGATCGTCGGTGATGATGAGGATGATGTTGGGGCGGCGGCCGGCGAGCGGGGTGGCTGCGGAGAGGGAGGCCGTGGCGGCGAGGAAGAGGACGAGGGAGAGGAAGCGCAGCATGCCTTGAGGATAGGCGGCGGGCGCGTAGGGGCGGGGGGCCGCAAACGCGGCGGGGGAGGGTCAGGGGGAATCGGTGGTGGCGGTGGGGAGGAAGGGGAGCCATGCATCGCGTTCGCGGGGGCGGCCGACGACGAGGAAGCCGCCGGAGGGAGCGAGCTGGGCCATGAGATTGCGGAATGATTCCGGGGAGGTGATGGGTTGGACGTTGCGATGGGAGCTGTCGCTGACGTGGAGGATGGCGTCGCCCTTGTGGATGGAGGAGGCGAGAGGGGAGGCTGGGTCGACGGAATCGACGTGGACGCCGATGAGTTCTTCGAGGCCGAGGAGATTGCGTTCGTAGCGGCGGAGTGGGCGGACGGAGAGGCCGAGGACGGAGAGAGGATCGCCGGGGGAGTCTTTGGGGAGGGCCTTGTCGAAGTCGGCGACGGGGAGGGAGGATTTGATGATTTCGGTGCCGCGTCTGACGGTCATGGTGATGGTGCTGCCGACGGGGTGATTGCGGACGGCGCGGCGGTATTCGCCGGTGGAGGTGACGCGGAGATTGTCGAGGGCTTCGATGATGTCGTCTTTGCGGAGGCCTGCGGATTCTGCGGGTGAGAGGCGGGCGACGCCGCGGACGATGACGGCTTCTGGTTCTGCGCCGTGCTGGTAGTAGTTTTCCGGCCAGTCGTCGACGGTGAGGCCGAGGTAGGTGCGGGGGCGGGATTTGTGGAGGAGACGGTCGAGGGCGTCGGCGAGGTCGTTGGAGGGGATGGCGAGGCCATAGCCTTCAGCGGAGGCGTCGTCGTCGGGGCCCATGAGTTTGCGGGTGACCATGCCGATGATGTCGCCGGAGAGACTGACGAGAGGGCCGCCGGAGTTGCCAGGATTGATGGTGCAGGTGGTCTGGAGGTAGGTGGTGTAGGTGTCGCTGAGGCGGCGGTCGCGTTTACTGATGATGCCGTGGGTGACGGTTTCGCTGAGATTGAAGGGACTGCCGAGGGCGAGGACCATGTGGCCGGCGCGGACCTTGTCTGAGTCGGCGATGCGGAGGGGGGTAAAGACCTCGTTAGGGGAGGCTGGGGTGACTTTGAGGAGGGCGAAGTCGAGTTGGTCGTCCTTGTCGATGAGGGTGGCGGAGCGGGGGGATTCCTCGCCGTGGAGGGTGACCTTGAGGGAATCGAGCCCGCCTTCGATGACGTGCCAGTTGGTGATGATGTGGCCTTCCGGGGTGACGATGGCGCCTGAGCCGACGCCTGGTTCGCGGGATTCTGCGGATTCGGAGACTGGGGGTTGGCCTGGGCGGAGCGTGCGTTCGGTGACGGGGATGGTGCGCTCGACGTGGATGCTGACGACGCCTGGGAGGACGGCCTGGACGACGGAGGCGAGTTCGTCGTTGAGGGCGGAGGCGACGGGGATGCGGTTGAGGTCGATGCGCGGCGGGGAGGCGGCGTCTGGGGGAGTGTTCGTGGGGAGCGAGCGGCCGCGCCATGTGTAGCCGGCGGCGGCGGCGGCGAGGACCGCGGCGGCGGAGATCCACGGGCGAGCGGAGGGCGGCATGGCGGGGGAGTCAGGGAGCGGCGGGGAGTTTTTCGATGCGGAGCCGGTTCATTTTGCTGGAGAAGGTGACATCGAGAGTGACGCCTTTGCCTGGTTTGAGGCTAGCGATCCATGCGATGTGGGCGGGGTCGGGCGTCCATTTCCCGGAGGCGTCGCGGGTGCCGCGGGCACCGACTTCGACGACGAGGGCGACGAGGGCCTGGGGTTGTGGGGCGGTGCTGGCGGGAGCGGGGACGGCCTTGGTGATTTTGATTTTGAAGGCGGAGGTACGGTCGTTGATGGTTTCGACGATTCCGGAGACCGAGCCTGCGAAGCCTGCGGTTTCTGCGGGCATGGAGCTGGAGGGCTTGGCGGCGTCTGGGGGCGCAGGAGCTGCGGGAGCTGCGGGTGCAGCGGGTGCGGCGGGTGCCGTTGAGGGAGCGGGAGCGGCTGGAGGGGGAGCTGGGGCGTCGGCGGGAGGGTTGGCCGCGGAGGCGGAGCAGAGGAGGGCGGCGAGGGCGGGAGCCAGACGGAGCGGGAGGCCGAGATTCATGGCGGGTTGGTCATTCTGGTGAAAGGTGGAGGGGATAGAGCGCGAGGGGAGCAGAGAGTGCGGAAGACATTGAGCCGCGAGCGCGTAGGCAGTTAACCTCTGGCGACGGTGAGGACGGCGACGGTCTGGGCGGCGCCTTTTTGTTTGAGGATGGCGGCGCAGGCGTTGGCGGTGGAGCCTGTGGTGAGGACATCGTCGACGAGGAGGATGGGGCGGTTGGAGGTGTGGCGGGCGGCGCGCCAGCGGAGGTCGAAGGCGGATTTGAGATTGAGGAGACGGTCTTCGCGGCGGAGGGCGGCCTGGGTGGAGGTGTAGCGGAGACGGCGGAGGGCGTTGACGACGGGGAGGCCGGAGAGGGCGCTGAGGGAATTGGCGAGTTCTGCGGACTGGTTGAATTCGCGTTCGCGGAGGCGGCGAGGGTGGAGGGGGACGGGGACGAGGATCCAGTCCTTGCGAGCGGCGATGCGAGGGTCGTTGAGGGCGTTGAGGAGGAGAGAGGCCAGGGGGAGGCGGAGGGCGATGCGGCGGCCGTATTTGAAGTGATGGATGGCGGCGCGGATGGGGCCGCGGCTCATGAAGGCGGCGACGGCGAAGGCGTAGTGCTGGGGTTGGCCCATGCAGTTTGGGCAGGTGAAGTCGTCGGCGATGGCACCGGTGAAAGGTTCGCAGCAGATGGCGCAGAACGGGCTGGTGACTGGGGAGAGGGAAGCGGCGCAGTCCGGGCAGAAGCGTGAGACAGCGTGGTCGGCGTCGAGCGAGGCGTCGCAGGCGGCGCAGTGGGCTGGCCAGAGGAGATTGAGGGCGGCCTTGTGCCATGGGGACCAGAGGCCGGGGGCTGACAGAAGGCGGGAGGACATGTCAGGGAGGGTTGGGAGGCGGGAGCGGGTGGTGGGCGAAGAGGAATTCTGCGACGGGGGTGCCGCCGATGAGGTGTTCTGTGAGGATGCGTTCGAGGACTGCGGGGGAGCAGCTGTGGTACCATGAGCCGTCAGGGTAAACGACGGCGATGGGGCCGCGGGCGCAGATGCGGAGGCAATTGGCCTTGGTGCGGAAGACGGCGGGGGCTGGGCCGCCGGAGAGGCCGAGTTCTGTGAGGCGGCGTTTGAGGAAGTCCCATGAGGCGAGACTGTCGTCGCGGGAGCAGCATTTGGCTTCTGACTGATCGGCGCAGAGGAAGATGTGGCGGCGGCAGGATGGGAGGCCGAGGGTGGCGGCGATGGAGGCTGGGTCCTGCATGGCGGCGGGGGTTATTTGCGTTTCATGTTGCTGAAGATGACCTCTTTTTCGATGCGTTCGCCGCCGGGCATGAGTTTGGCCTGACCGTCGCCGTGGAAGTCCGAGCGTTCGACGGCCCATGGCTGGCCTGGGTAGCGGTAGGGTTCGTATTCGCCGCCGGGGATCTGGTCGGGGATGTAGCTAGGGTCCTTGAGGCCTGCGGTGACGCCCATTTGTTCCTGGGTGGAGCCCTTGTTTTCCTTTTTCTTCATGCGGAGTTCTGCGGGGCAGAACCATGAATTGACGTCCATGCCGTAGGGTTTCATGGTTTGCATCCACCAGTCCCAGAGCTGGTCTTCGGAGACTTCGGCGGCGTCGTCGCCTGCGCCGGGTTCCTGAGGCCACTCGTGCTTGTCTGAGATGTAGTTATTGAGGGCGGCTCCGAGGTTTCTGAGGCGCTGCATGCAGGCGAGGGAGTCGGCGCGGGTGATCCATTTGGAGTAGCTGGCCCATGCGACTAGGGTGAGGAGCATGACCAGCACCATTACCAGCATGATCTCGATGAGAGTGAGGGCGCGGCGGTAACGGGATGCGGGGGGCTTTGGGGTCATGCGGTCGGGCTGGCTTGGAGAGGGAGGGGGAATATATGCTGTCAGGTGATCCGGTAAAGGAGCATTAGAGGGTTGGAGGCGGGCGGTGAAAAAGGAAAGCCGCCGCCGGGGTGGATCCGGCGGCGGCTGAGAGGGGTGAGGCAGGTGTGGGTGTTACTTGCCGTAGACTTCTGCTTCGATGTACTGGTTCATGTCATCGATGTTGCGGCCATTGGACCAGAAGCGGACGTAGCGGGCTTTGACGCCTTTGACTGGCATGGCGCGGCCGTTGTTGGTTTCGACCCATGACTGGTCCTGGCCGACGCCGAATTCGGCTGAGTTGTCGAAGTCGTTGTTGTAGACGATGGTGGCGTTTTTCATTTCCGGGTCGTCGGAGACTTGGACGATGACGTCCTTGTAGATGACGGCCTGTTTGTGGAAGTGCCAGAGCCAGATGAGCCAGATTTCCTTGGATTCGCCGAGGTCGATCTGGACCCAGTGTTTGCCGGGCATGAGGTCGGCGAAGAAGCCGTCGTCGCCTTCCTTGTCGCCATCGGTGATGAGTTTGAGGGATTCGGCGTCGCCGGAGGGGAGTGGGGCTGGGTCGCTGGAGGTGACTGGTTTGCCCTTGGAGAGGAGGACGACGCCTTCCGGAGTCTGGACTTCGAGGGTTGGTTTGCCGCTCTTGTCGAGGTTTGGGGGTGGGTTGCTGTCCGGGAGCGGGGTGCCTGCGAAGAGTGGTTTAGGCATCACCGGTTTGATGGTGATGGCTGCGCCGGTTGGGGCTGGTGCGGGAGCGGGGGTGGCTTCCGGGGCGGGCGTTGGGGTTGGCGCGGGCGCCGGGGTTGGTTCCGGGGTCGGCGTGGGAGCCGGGGTAGGTGTGGGGGTAGGCGTCGGAGCTGGGTCCGGGGCCTTGGGGGTTGGGGCCGGGGTTTCGGCGGGCTTGGGAGTTGGAGCCGGGGTGGCTGCCGGGGTGGCGGCAGCGGAGGATCCGTAGACCGAGGAAGAAGCGGCTGTTCCGCCTGAGGAGGCGGAGGAGAGCGGGGCGAGGCCTGGGGCGGGTTTGCTGCAGGCCGAGAGGGCGGCGAGGGCGACCGCGGAGAGGGCGGTGGCTGCGCGGGAAAGCGTCGATTTTTTCATGGGTGGGAAGCGTGGTGAAGCGGCCTTGGGTCAGGCGACCGTGAAGTCCTCAGGTTTGAAGTCGATGCGTTTGGCCTGGGAGACGGCGTCATTGATGGCGAGGACGGCGCGGCAGCATTTGTAGGCTTCTTCGACGGGGCAGTTGAGGTCGGTTTGAGGGCCGGCGGCGCGGACCACGTTGAAGAAGTTTTCGAGGTGGTGCTGGTGCGGTGGTTTCTCGTCGAGTTCCTTCGGGAGGGCTGGGAGTTCGTAGGGGTCTGCGGGGATGGAGACGCGGACGTCCTGAACGCCTTCTTTTTCCAGCCACGGGTCCGGGCGGTTCCAGAGTTTGGGGCGTTCCCAGAACTTGTTGTAGACGGTGGCTGGGGGTTTGCGGAGGAAGCCTTGTTTGGCGAGGGTTTCCCATGCACCGACCTTGTCTTCGGTGGTGTCTTTTTCGCGGTAGACCTGATTGTAGACGGGTTGTTCCGAGATGACGATGGTGCCTTCGACGCCCATGATCTTCTCGTAGTAATTCTGGGAGCCGTTGGTGGTGAGGACCTGGTAGACGACGCGGACGAGGCCGAATTCGGGAGTGTCGTAGTCGTAGATGAGAACGGCGTTATCGAGGTGTTCGTAGCTGAACTTGGTGCCGTCCGGGAGGTCGCGGTTTTTGTAGTAGTCGAGGCCGCCGGCGGCGGTGAGGGACTTGGGGGTGGTTCCGAGGATCCAGTTGAAGATATCGATCTGGTGGGCACCGAGGTCGGAGATGGGGCCGCCGCCGTATTTTTTGAACCAGCGCCAGTTGGCGAATTCGAAGAGATTGGCGTAGCCGGCCTTTTTGAATTTTTCGACTTCGGCGGCGCCGACCTTGGGGAGGAGCGGGTTTTTGACCGAGCGGTTCCACTGACCGTAGAGGTGGGTGACCTGGCCGAGGAGGCGTTTTTTGCGGAGCAGTTCGTCGCGCATGAAGCGGTAGCGCGGGTTGCTGCGGCGCTGGTGGCCGATCTGGAGGAGCTTGCCGGTCTGGCGTTGGGCTTTGACCATGTCGGCGGCTGCCTCGATGGAATTGGACATCATTTTCTCGCAGTAGACGTGTTTGCCTGCTTCGAGGGCCTGACGGGAGTAGGGTGCGTGGAGCCAGTCCGGGGTGGCGATGAGGACGGCGTCGACTTCCTTGACCTTGGCGAGCATTTCGGACATTTCGGCGAAGTCCTGAGTGCCGACCTTGCCTGCGGGGTCGATGGAGCGTTTGGCGGAGATGCGTTTCTGGTCCCAGAGGTCGCAGACGGCGGCGAAGCGGATGCCGGGGATGCGGACGGTGGAGGCGGTTAGGGCGGCCATGCCCTGTTGGCCGCAGCCGACGAGGGCGATATTGATGGCGGCGGAGTCTTCCTTGCCTGCGGCGCGAGCGGCGATGCGGCTGTAGCTGAGGGCGGAAGCGGTGATGGTGGAATTCCGGAGGAACTTGCGGCGTGTGAGGTCGCTTTGGAGGCGACTGGTCGCTGGCGTGGCGTTGGTGTTCATGGGCACAGGTGCGGGCGCTGGGTGGATTGACGGGTGTGGCAATGACCCGACGCGGCGCGCGGAGCCGCGGACGGAGAGAATTGGATTAGAAGCGGGTGAGGGCGAAGCGGTTGTACTTCACGAGGGCGAGAGCGATGGCGTAGTACATGGTGTACTGGACGAGCATGCTGACGGTTGGGTTGTCCGGGAGAGTCATCTGGCCGAGGGCGAGGGAGAGCCAGATGAAGCCGCCTGCGAAGAGGGCGAGGCGGTTGAGGAAGCCGATGATGATGCAGAAGCCGACGCCGATCATGGCGTAGGGGAGGCCTTCGGCGAAGAGGAAGAACATCCACGAGAGGGCGTTGGAGCCTTCCTTGGAGAAGACGGCTGGGTTGTTGAATCCGCCGAATTCGTAGACTGGTTTGGCGACGGACATCCAGCGGCCGGGCTTGGTGACTTCCTTGGTGACTGGGTCTTTTTCGTCGTGCCAGTAGGCGGTGGAGTAGGTGTAGGGCGGGGCCGGGCTCTTGAATTTTTCAGCGCCTGCGAGGACGAGCATGAGACCGAGGGTGACCCGGATGAGGAGGTAGGCGAACGCACCGCCGGAGCAGCAGGAGCCGGTGACGGCTGGGGCGGGCGAGGAGGGAGGATTAGCTGGAGAGGAAGGCTGAGCCATGACGGGCGGGGAAATCGGGTTTGGATGCGGTCAGGGAAAAAGGCAGACGGGCACAGTGGGGACCGTTTTTCAGAATTCCAGAGGAAAGATGAGTGGTTGGGGGGTGGTTCAGCGGCGCTGGAGTCTGAGGAACATGAAGAGGCCGAGGCCGCCGAAAGCGACGTTGGGGAGCCAGACCCAGAGGTAGGGGAGTCTGGCGGCGTTGTCTTTCCAGAGTTCGCCGAGCATGATGAGGGTGAAGTAGGAGATGCCGACGACGAGACTGAGGACGAAGCCTGAGGAAGTTTCGCGGCGCTGGGCGGTGATGCCGAAGGGGATGCCGACGAGGGCGAGGACGAGGCAGGCGAGGGAGAAGCTGAGGCGTTTGTGGAATTCGGTGAGGATTTCCGTGGAGGAAGGGAGGGCGTGGCCGTTGAAGGAGGCTTCGAGGGCTGGGCGGTTGCGGATGCCGGACCAGAGTTCGGACATTTTGAGGCCGTCGACGCGGATGCGTTCCGAGCGTTCGAGGAGACGGCTGAGGGGGACGGAGACTGGGGAGCTGCGGGATTCGAATTCGGCGACGTCGGGGACGAGACGGGAGGCTTCTTCGATGCGGGCTTCGCGGGCTTCGATTTCGGCTGGGGAGAGACGGGCGCGGTCTTCGTCGGTGATGGGGGCTGGCCAGCGGCGGTTGACGACGAAGGCGTCTTCCATGGACATTTCGAGGGCGCGTTTGGAGCGGAGCCCGCGGTCGTCGATTTCGGCGCGGCGGGCGATGGTGACGCTGCCTGGGCGGGAGCGAGCGATGTCTGCTTTTTCGCCGGCGAGGGAGAAGAGCTGGACATTTTCGAGGGAGTGGCCGTTGCGTTTCTGGGCGAAGACGAGGTAGCCGGGGATGGCGGTGACGGGGGTATCCGGGGTGAAGAGACTGGAGGGGTCTTCGAGGGCGGCCTGCTGGGTGAGTTTCCGGCTTTCGGTGTAGGCGTGCGGGGCGACGGTGGTATTGATCCAGAGGCAGAAGGCGGAGAGGGCGGTGGCGGCGGCGAAGACGGGGAGGCAGATGCGGCGGAGGCTGAGACCGGCCATGCGCATGGAGATGAGTTCGTTGTCAGCGGAGAGACGGCCGAAGGTGAGGAGGACGGCGGTGAGGACGCCCCATGGGACGGTGTAGCTGAGGGACCAAGGGAAGGCGTAGCCGACGAATTTGAGGACGGCGGAAGGGGTGAGGACCCCGCTGACGAGGAGGTCGAGGAGTTTCTTGAAGATCTGGCCGAGGACGAGGATGACGCTGAGGACAGCCACGGCGAAGAGGGTGGAGAAGATGACCTGGCGGCTGAGATAGCGGTCGAGGATGCGCATGCCTTGGGGGTTCATCCGGCTCCGGGGGAGGGTTGTCAAAGCCGAAGCGGGCGGCTGGGGGAGCGGGTGGGGAGCGGGTGTAAACTCTGGTTGTGCGGCGGTTGTGAGCTTCCATGGTCGGGGGCGCTGAGTTGAGCGCCAGTTTTCCCATGAGTTCCGACCGGTCCAAACACACTGCGCACCTGCTGATTTTTCTGACGGTCCTGATCGACCTGATCGGGTTTGGCATTCTGATTCCGATTCTGCAGCCGTTTGCGGCGAAGTTCGGGGCGAGTGACATGCAGGCGATGTGGCTGATGGGGATTTACAGCCTGATGCAGTTTTTCTTTTCGCCGGTGCTGGGGCGGTGGTCTGACCGGATCGGGAGGCGGCCGGTGATCATTGCGAGTCTGGTGGGGAGTATGCTGGGTTATCTGATCATTGCGCAGGCGGAGAATCCTGTGCTGAGCATGAATGGGAAGCTTAGTCTGGTGCTGTTGTTTGCGGCGCGGGTGGTGACGGGGATCTGCGGGGCGAGTTTTTCGACGGCGCAGGCGTACCTAGCGGATATCACGGCGCCGGAGAAACGGGCTGGGGTGATGGGGATGATCGGGGCGGCGTTCGGGCTGGGGTTTGTGCTGGGGCCGGTGATCGGGGGATTGACGAGTGACACGAGGTTCGGGCCGTCGCTGCCGTTTTACATTGCTGCGGCGATGAGCCTGCTGAATGCGCTGTTCTGCTGGAAGAGCCTGCCGGAGACCCTGCCGCCTGAGAAGCGCGGGGAGGTTAGGGCGAAGGTGTCGATTCTGGGGACGATGCGGCGGATGGGGGACACGCATTTTCCGGCGGTGCTGGTGAGTAATTTTCTGGTGATCATGGCGTTTTCGGTGATGACGGCGACGTTTGTGATCTGGGCAGGGAAGGAACTGCATTACAGCCAGCGGCAGATCGGGCTGCTGTTCGGGTTCATCGGCATCATTGCGATCTTAATTCAGGGCGGGTTGATCCGGCGGATAGCGAAGAACGGGAACGAGGCGAAGCTGGCGTTAGGGGGTGCGGTGGCGATGGTGGTGAGTCTGGCGCTGCTGCCGTGGGGTGCGGCGCTGCCGGTGTTGCTAGGGGTGATGGCATTGATGTCGGTGGGGAACAGCCTGACGACGCCGACGCTGAACACATTGGCGTCGCGGTGCGGGACGGTGCAGACCCAGGGGGAGACGATGGGAGCGATGTCGGGCGCGGGGAGTCTCGGGCGGTTTTTCGGGCCGTTTATCGGCGGGTGGGTGATGGAGATTGCGCCGGGGCGTTATGAGTGTGCGTTCTGGCTGGCGGCGGTGTTCATGGCGGTGGCGGTGGTGGCGATTCTGAGGATCCGGCCGGTGGTGGCGGGGGCAGACGGGAAGTGACAAATGCAGCGGGGGGCGGCATGATGCGGGGATGAAATCGGCGACGGAGCGAACTGGTCACGGGAGCGATGCGTTGTCGCCGTGGGATTTGTTCATGCTGGGGATTTCGGTGCTGGTGCTGGTGTCGCTGGCGTTGGAGATGCTGCTGCCGATGGAGGCGGAGACCTTGCGGCTGCTGAACCGGATCGATACGGTGATGTGCGGGTTTTTTCTGGTGGACTTCGGGGTGCGGCTGGTGCGTGCGAAGGACCGGTGGGAGTATATGAAGTGGGGGTGGCTGGATTTGTTATCGAGCGTGCCGTGGCAGGAAGTGTTTGCGTGGGGGAGACTGTACCGGGTGGTGAGGGTGGTGCGGGCGGTGCGGTCGGTGCGTCACATTGTGCTGGTGCTGCAGCGGCGGCGTGCGCAGAGCATGTTTCTGGGGGCGTTTCTGGTGGGGTTGGTGCTGATCGAGGTGAGCAGTTTTGCGATCTGGCACTTTGAGAAGGGAGCGCCGGGGGCGAACATTACGGATCCGCAGCGGGCGTTCTGGTGGGCGCTGGTGACGATTACGACGGTGGGGTATGGGGATGTTTACCCGGTGACGTCAGGCGGGCGGGTGGTGGCGGCGTTTCTGATGTTTGGAGGGATCGGGTTGTTTTCGTCGTTTGCGGCGCTGCTGTCGTCGTGGCTGACGAGTCAGGAAGTGGAGCGCGAGGAGGAGGACCACCTGCGATTGCTGCGAGGGGAGTTGCGGGAGATGCGGGGGGAGATCACTCTGCTGCGCGAGGAACTGCAGCGGGAGCGCGCAGGGCGGCCGCGGGAATGAGGCGTTCGAGGGCTTCGTCGAGGGAAGGCAGGGTGAAGCGGAAGCCAGCGTCGAGGAGACGGCGCGGGATGGCGCGGCGGCCCTGGAGGAGAGGTTCGGCGTCCATGCCGGCGAGCCATGCGGCGGCTTTGGCGATGGGTGCGGGGGCGCGTGGGCACCATGGGCGGGAGTGGGTGCGGCGGAGGGCGGCCATGAAGTCGGCGTTGCGGACTGGGTTAGGGGAGGAGGCGACGACGGGGCCGTGGAGGGACGCGTCCTGGAGGGCGAAGAGGACGGCTTTGACGGCGTCGTCGGCGTGGATCCAGCTGAGCCATTGGTTGCCCGAGCCTGCGGCTCCGCCGAGGCCGGCGCGGATGAGGGGTGCGAGGGCGCGGCAGATGCCGCCGCGTTCCGAGAGGATGAAGCCGAAGCGGAGGGCGACGCGGCGGATGTCGGGCATGGGGGAGGTGAAGGTTTCGGATTCCCATGTGCTGCAGACGTTGGCGCAGAAGCCGGAGCCTGGGAGGGATTGTTCGGTGCAGTCGGCGTCACCGGTGTTGCCGAACCATGCGACCGAGCTGGCCTGGATCCATGTGAGCGGGGGAGCGGAGGCGCGGCGGACGGCTTCGGCGAGGGCGCGGACGCAGTTGAGGCGGGACTGGAGGATGGCGGCGCGATTGGATCTGGTGAAGCGGCACTGAGTGCTGCGGCCGGCGAGGTTGATGACGGCGGTGGCTCCGTCGAGGGCACCGACCCATGAGTCGAAGGTGAGACCGTCCCAGCGGACGGGTTGGACGCCGGGGGGGAGTTTCGGGTTGGGCTGGCGGGAGAGGACGGAGACGTCCCAGCCGGCGGCGGAGAGGGCGGGGATGAGGAGACTGCCGAGAAATCCAGTGCCGCCGGCGATCACGACGCGGGGTCGTGTTTCGGTGAGATGTGCTGTATTCATGGGAAAGGGGATGGGAATGTTAGTCGCCGCCGAGGCCGAGGAGGGCGAAGACCTTGTCGCCGAGTTTCATGGCTTTCTGGAGGCGGGCGGCGGGCATGCGGCTCATTTTGTCGAACCATGAGGCGCTGAGTTCGAAGAAGCCCTTGAGGTCTTCGAGGCGCTGGCGGGTGTAGGCGTCGGCGGCGTCGTTGGCGTCGGCGTGGGCGATGCAGTCGCGGAGGAGGGAGACGGTGGGGTCGACCTCGCGTTTTTTGCGTTCGGCGGCGATGACGCGGAACATTTCGAAGACATCCTTGAGGGTTTCGAAGTGGTCGCGGCGGTCGCCGGGGAGGTGGACGACTTTGACGACGCCCCAGTTCTGGAGTTCGCGGAGACTGTTGCTGACGTTGGAGCGGGCGACTCCGAGGGCGTCGCAGATGTCTTCGGCGTGGCGTGGGGCTTCGCTGAGATAGAGGAAGGCGTGGATTTGGGCCATGGTGCGGTTGATGCCCCAGCGGGCACCCATTTCGCCCCAGTGGAGGATGAACTTCTGGGCGGTGGGCGTGAGTGAGTTCATGGCTGAAATTTCTGTCGCGACAGAAATAGCAGGCGCATGAGACATTGCAAGGGATAAAGGTGGGGAGGGAAGGCTTGGCTGGACAATGGGGAGGAGATGGTGTGGTGGTGGTGGGATGAAGGGGGAAGAAGACGAGTTGCTGCCGATGGAGGGGGCTGTGGGACGGCCGGAGAGCGGGCCGGTGGCGACGGTATTGCTGGATGGGCCGGGGGATCTGCAGTTTGACTATCTGGTGCCTGAGGGGCTAGTGGAGGGATTGGGGCCGGGGAGTCGGGTATTGTGTCCGCTGCAGCAGCGGCGGCAGCCTGGGACGGTGCTGGTGGTGCATGAGGAAGCGCCGGAGGCTGGGCGGCGGTTGAAGGCATTGATTTCGCGGTACGACGAGCGACCGGCGCTGCCTGGGGATCTGCTGCGGCTGGCGAGGTGGGTGTCGGAGTATTACTGTGCGCCTTTGGAGACGGTGGTTAGGGCGATGCTGCCGGGGTCGGTGCGGACGGACCGGCATGCGGTGAAGACGAGGCGGATGGTGGAGTTGTTGAAGGTGCCTGGGGAGGAGGAGATGGCGGTGATGACGCGGCGGGCACCGCGGCAGGCGGAGGCGGTTAAGGCGTTAGGAGAGATGGGAGGGCGGGGGCCGGCGGCGGAGCATGGGGCGGCGGTGGTGAAGGCGCTGGTGGCGGCGGGATGGGTGGTGGTTAGTGAAGAGGAAGTGGAGCGGGATCCGCATGGCGGGGATACCTTTGTGGCGACGCAGCCGCTGGAGTTGAACGAGGGGCAGCGGGAGTCGCTGGAGGCGATTCTTGAGGCGGTGGCGAATCCGGGGGAGGCGAAGCCTGTGCTGCTGCATGGGGTGACGGGGAGCGGGAAGACGGAGGTGTATCTGCAGGCGGCGCAGGCGGTGCTGGATGCGGGGAAGTCGGTGCTGGTGCTGGTGCCGGAGATTTCGCTGACGCCGCAGACGGTGGACCGGTTCAAGTCGCGGTTTGCGACGATGACCGAGCGGATTGCGGTGCTGCACAGTCACATGAGTCAGGGTGAACGGTTTGACGAGTGGCAGAAGATCCGGCGGGGACGGGCGCGGATTGTGATCGGGGCGCGGAGTGCGGTGTTTGCGCCGCTGACGGATCTGGGATTGATTCTGGTGGATGAGGAGCATGAGAATTCGTACAAGCAGGAGAGTCCGCCGCGGTATCAGGCGAGGGATGTGGCGGTGGTGCGGGCGGCGCAGACCCCTTGTGCGATCGTGTTAGGGAGTGCGACGCCGGCATTGGAGTCGTGGTACAATGCGCAGCGGGGGAAGTACCGGCTGCTGACGATGGGCGAGCGTGCGGACAGTGCCGGGTTGCCATTGATCCGGGTGATTGATATGCGGTTAGAGAAGCGGCGGGCGGGGCCGAAGGGGACCCCGCCGATCATCAGCGAGCGGTTGCGGTTGGCGATGGATCAGCGGCTGCAGCGGGCGGAGCAGACGATATTGTTCATCAACCGGCGCGGGTTTGCGGCGAGCGTGCAGTGTCTGGCGTGCGGGCACGTGGTGAAGTGCGCGCATTGTTCGGTGCCGATGACCCTGCATCATGAGAGCCAGCGGCTGGTGTGTCATGTGTGCGGGTTTCAGAAGCTGCCGCCGAAGAAGTGTCCGGAGTGTGCGGATCCGGGGATCCTGCTGGCGGGTTACGGGACCGAGAGGGTGCATCACACGCTAGCAACTGTGTTTCCGAAGGCGCGGACGGCGCGGGTGGATACGGATGCGATGCAGCAGAAGCACACCCTGCGGGACACGCTGCAGCAGTTCAAGACGGGGAAGATCGACATTCTGGTGGGGACGCAGATGATTGCGAAGGGCCTGCATTTCCCTAACGTGACACTGGTGGGCGTGCTGAATGCGGATCTGACCCTGCACACGCCGGATTTCCGGGCGGCGGAGCGGACGTTTTCGCTGCTGACGCAGGTGGCGGGGCGGGCGGGTCGGGGGTCGCTGCGAGGCGAGGTGATTGTACAGACGTACAGTCCGCATCTGCCGGCGATTCTGCATGCGCGGCATCATGATTTCACGGGGTTCAGCGAGCAGGAGCTGGAGATGCGGAAAGTGTTCAGTTATCCGCCGTACACGCATGCGGCGCTGCTGACGTGCAAGTCGCCGAACCAGCGGATGGCGGAGTTCACGCTGGAGACCCTGCACCGGCGGATTGTGGAGAATGCGCCGGAGGGGTTAGTGGTGGGGGATCCTGCGCCGAGTCCGCTGGAGAAGTCGCATGACCAGTACCGGTTTCAGATACTGCTGCGGGCACCGCGGACGAGCCTGATCACGCGGCATGTGCAGCCGATTCTAAAGGGGACGACGTTTCCGCAGGAGGTGGTGGCGGTGTTTGATGTTGATCCGGTGTCGCTGAGCTGATAGAAAATGTTATGAAGAGACTGCTGCTGATGATGAGTGTGGTGCTGGCGGGTTGCAAGGTGGTGGAGCCGGAGCCGGGGCCGAGTTCGCCGTTTGTGGCGGTGGAGGGAGCAGAGGCGGAGCGGTATGTGAGGGTGGGATGGGCGCACTGGAAGCGTTGCGATGTGCTGCTTGATGTGGAGATGCAACGAAGGCTGAAT
This sequence comes from Verrucomicrobiaceae bacterium, assembly GCA_027483175.1. Classification (GTDB taxonomy): domain Bacteria; phylum Verrucomicrobiota; class Verrucomicrobiia; order Verrucomicrobiales; family V1-33; genus V1-33. The sequence goes on from JAIXVE010000359.1 coordinate 42,303, forward strand.
CTGGAGGCGACGGGGAAGCCAATGCTATACGATCCACCGGTGCTGCCGGGATGGGGTGAGCCGCGGGTGTTCAGGGAGAGGTCGAGCGGGGTGGTGTTCGGGTTATTCGGGGTGTACGGCGGGTGGCTGGAGGTGGTTTTTGCGGGTGACAGCCCGCCGCGGGTGGTGCGGGCGTGGTTTACGGACAATGAGCGGCGGGTGCGGTTCGGGGATGCGGAGTCGCTTTACAGGCATTCGTGCGGGGAGTGGGCGGCGATGGGTGAATGAGGGGGTGTGGAGTATTGCCGGGAATCCGTGGATTTTTTCCGGTGCAGAAGTGGGTGGAATCTGGCGTATGGAGGGGCTGCCTAAATTCCCATGAAGATCCCCCGCCTGCTTTTATTTGTTGTTTTGAGTCTGCCGGTGCTGCGAGCGGAGCCGCCGCCGGTGCCTGGGAAGAATGCGGTGTCGTTGTTTGACGGGAAGACGCTGGATGGGTGGGAGGGGAATCCGAAGTTGTGGAAGGTGGCGGACGGGGCGATTGCGGGCGGGTCGCTGACTGAGCAGGTGGAGCACAATGATTTTCTGGCGACGAAGAAGCGGTATGGGAATTTTGTGCTGAGGGCGAAGTTGCGGCTGCGGGGGACGGGGTTTGTGAACAGTGGGATTCAGATGCGGAGCACGCGGGTGGCGAATTCGACGGAGATGCGCGGGTATCAGTGTGATTACGGGGATCCGACGTGGTGGGGATGTGTGTATGATGAGAGTCGGAGGAATCGGGTGATGGCGCAGAGCGACATGAAGGCGCTGGATCCGGTGATTCGGCGGAATGACTGGAACGATTATGTGATTCGGGCGGACGGGGCGCGGGTGACGACGTGGATCAACGGGGTGATGGGGGTGGATTATCTTGAGGCGGATCCGGCGATTGAGCGGGAGGGGTTGATTGGGATTCAGGTGCACGGGGGCGGGAAGGCGCTGATTGAGGCGAAGGAGATCACGATTGAGGAATTGCCGGCGACGGTGCAGCCGAAGGGAGCGCCGGAGCCGAAGCCTGCGGCGAAGCCATCGCCGGTGACGCCGGAGGAGCAGAAGGCGTCGTTTACGCTGCCGCCGGGGTTTGAGATGGAGTTGGTGGTTAGTGAGGATGAGGAGAAGGGGCACGGGAAGTTCATTGCGGCGTATTTTGACGCGAAGGGGAGGTTGTGGACGATGACGGCGCTGGAGTATCCGGTGGATGCGAATGAGAATCCTGCGGCGGCGGATGCGCTGTATGCGAGCAAGGCGAAGGACAAGATTCTGGTGTATGACATTGTGGACCGGGGGACGAACGGAGGTGCGCCGAAGTTTGCGAAGGAGCCGACGGTGTTCGCGGAGGGGCTGGCGATTCCGCTAGGGATTCTGCCTTACAAGGACGGGTGTTATGTGCAGCACGGGCATGACATTGCGCTGCTGCGGGACACGGACGGGGATGGCAAGGCGGACAAGCGGGAGGTGGTGCTGACGGGGTTCGGGGTGCAGGATTCGCATTTGTTTCCGCACCAGTTCACGCGTGCGCCGGGTGGGTGGATCTGGCTGGCACAGGGGGCGTTCAATTCCGGGAAAGTGCACGGGCCTGACAAGGAAGTGCAGTTTGACCAGACGCGGATGGCGCGGTTCCGGCCGGATGGGGCGGAGTTTGAGATCACGAGCAACGGGCCGTGCAACATCTGGGGTCTTGTGATGAACGGCGAGGGGGAGACCTTCATCCAGGAGGCGAATGATTTTGGCTATCCGGTGATGCCGTTTCACGATTACGGGAATTATCCCGGGTGCTCGAACGGACAGTGGAAGAGTTATGCGCCGGAGTTCCCGAGCAGTGCGGATTTCCGGATGGGCGGGACGGGACTGAGCGGGCTGGCGCTGACGGATGCGCGCGGGGCGTATCCTGCGGAATGGAGTGATGTGATGCTGGTGGCGAATCCGATCATCCGGAAGATTCAGGCGATCAAGATGCACCGGAGCAAGGAGACGGGGACGGGATGGAAGCTGGAATGGCTTCCGGATTTCGTGCAGACGAGCGACGAGTGGTTCCGGCCGGTGGCGATGACGATGGGGCCGGACGGGTGTGTGTACATTGTGGACTGGTATAACAAGATCATCAGTCATAATGAAGTGCCGCGGAATCATCCGGAGCGGGACAAGAAGCGGGGTCGGATCTGGCGAGTGAAGCACAAGGATCAGAAGTGTTTTCCGGTGCCGGATTTCACGAAGCTGGCGGAGAAAGAGTTGGTAGGGAAGCTGGGTGGGGCGTCGCTGGCGCAGAGCCATCTGGCGTGGCAGACCCTGGCGGATAAGGGCAAGCTTGAGGAGGGGACGGTTGCGGAGCTGAAGAAGAGCGCGGCTGGTGCATCGCCGCGGTTCCATGGTGGGGCGTCAGGGGGCTCGGTGGCGGAACCGGTGACGGGCGAGCCGGGGGCCTATCCTTTTGCGCACGCGGTGCAGGCGCACTGGGTGCTGCAGGAGATTGGGAATGGCGGCGATCTGCCGGTGGAGGCATTGAAGTCGTCGAGCAGTGCGGTGAGGCGCGAAGCGGTGGCGAGCAATCTGATTGCGTCGGTGGGGCATAAGAATGATGCGGACCCTGTGGTGCGGCAGGCGCGGATTCAGACCATGGGTCTGGCGATTTCGGCGAGTGGGGCCAAGGCGATGCCCGAGGTGATGGCGGCGCTGCTGGAAGCTGCGCCGGTGGCGCTTTCCGAGCCGGTGGCACCGTCCTCACAGAGCGGGAAGCCTATCAAGGTGGGCGAGGCTTATGTGAACGAATATGAACGCTATCTGGTGCGCCTGTTTCTGGAGCGTGCCCCGCAGGCAGTTGCGGCGTATCTTGATTCCGCCGAGGCGGCGAAACTGTCAGCGGATCAACTGATGCTGGCGGCGCTTTCGCTGCCGGCGAAGGAATCGGCTCCGCGGGTGGCAAAGCAGATGGCGGGATTGGGTCGTGCGCCGAGTGATGAGGAATTGCTGCGATTGGCGGAAGCGCCGGATGCGCCGGAGGTGAAGGCGGCGCTGGCGGTGCTGGTGACGAAGCCGGAGTCGCTGCGGTCTTTGCTGAAGCAGCGGGCGAGGTTTGATGCGCGGGTGCTGGCTCCGCTGGTGGAGGGGAAGGCGAAGGAATTGCTGAAGACGGACACGGCGATGGGATTGCAGGTGATCAGCGCGTTCAAGCTGGCGGGATTGGAGCCGGATCTGGCGGCGCTGGCGGGGACTCCGGGCGGGGCGACGGTGGGGGTGCTGCGGGCGTTGCGTGAATTGGGGAGCAAGCGGGCGGACGTGTTTCTCGGGCAGGTGAAGTCGGGGGATGCGGCGGTGCGTGAGGAAGCGCTGGCGGGGCTTGCGGCGGTTCCGGAGAAGCTGCTGCCATTGTGGCCGGATTTGTCAGCGGTGCAGCGGGGTCGGGCGCTGGATGCGATGAGTAATTTCAAGGAGGGAGCGGCGGCGGTGGTGGCGGCGGTGAACGGGAGTGTGATTCCGAAGGATGAGCTGGACGGGCCGGTGCTGGAGAAGCTGGCGGCGGTGTTAGGGGAGAATGACGGGGCGCTGAAGGCGCTGATGGAGAAGATGGGGAGTGCGTTCCGGCCGGTGCTGGCGCTGGACGGGAACAACGAATCGTTTGTGAAGGAAGGGATCACGCTGGAGGGTCCGTTTACGGTGGAGACGTGGGTGCGGCTGGCTGCGGGGATCGGGAATGACGACAGCATTCTGGGTGCGGCGGGCGAGGCGGACTTCAACTTCTTCGGGAACACCTTCCGGGTGTGGACGAAGGGAGGGAATGATGTGATTGTGGCGAAGAAGCCGAGTGTGCCTGACATGTGGACGCATGTGGCGGTGACGCGTGATGGGGCGGGTGCGATGCGGATTTACATCAATGGCGAGCTGGATCAGGCGGAAGGGAAGCCGGATGGGGCGGTGTTCAAGAATCTGCAGATCGGGCGGAGCAATGTGGTTGCGGGGACTGGGGCGATGCTGGCGGAGTACCGGGTCTGGAATGTGTGCCGGACGGCGCAGGAGATTCGGGCGAATTTTGACAGGACGTTTGGCGGGGAGAAGCCTGCGGGGTTGGTGAAGCAACTGACCGGTGAGACGTGGGGGGAATTGAATGGTGGTGCGAAGGTGGCGCGGACGACGGATTTTCCGGCGGTGATGAGCGGGGACGAGGCGAAGGCGATGGATGCGAAGTATGTGAAGTATCATGCGCTGGCGACGAAGGCGGGGGACAAGGAAGCTGGGAAGGCACTGGCGACAGTGTGCATGGGGTGTCACACGATCAACGGGACGGGCGGACAGATCGGGCCTAACCTGAGCGGGGCCGGGGCGATGGGGGTGGACGGCGTGCTGCGGAATCTGCTGACGCCGAATGCGGCGATGGAGCCCGGGTACCGGGTTTACCGGGTGGAGCTGGCGGATGGGTCGCTGAAGGAAGGGTTTCTGGTGAGTGAGGATGAGAAGGCGATTGTGTTCCGCGCGGTGGGATTGCCGGATGAACGAATTGCGCGGGATCAGATCCGCGGCGGGAAGTATCTGAAGCGTTCGCTGATGCCGGAGGGCCTGCTGGAGGCGTTCAGCGAAAAGGAGGTCAGCGATCTGTTTGCTTATCTCATGTCCCTCAAGTAACCAACAACCCTGACATTTTATGAAGACACTGATATTCGCCTGTTTCGCTGCCGTTTCTGTTATTCACGCGGAGACTGGGCCGGAGGCCGGGAAGCAGGTGGCGCAGGCGCTGGAGGTGAAGGATGAGAAGGGGAGCAAGGAGAAGCTGCGGTACTGGCTGGCGCTGCCGCCGGCTGAGGAGAAGAAGCCTGAGGCGGGGTGGCCGCTGATGATTTTTCTGCACGGGGCCGGGGAGCGTGGCGACAACCTTGACCAGGTGAAGCAGCACGGGCCGCCGAAGCTGATCGGGAAGGAGAAGGCGCTGAATTCGTTCATCGTGGCGTCGCCGCAGTGTCCGACGGGTCGGTGGTGGGATGTGAAGGAGATCAAGCAGCTAGTGGATCACCTGAGCGAGAGCCAGCCGGTGGACCGGAGCCGGATTGTGATGACGGGGTTGAGCATGGGTGGGTTCGGGACGTGGGGATTTCTGGCGGAGTATCCGGATGTGCTGGCGGCGGCGGTGCCGATTTGCGGTGGTGGGAAGCCGGAGACGGCGGTGAGGTTCAAGGATGTGCCGCTGCATTGCTATCACGGGGCGAAGGACAACGTGGTGCCGCAGTCGAAGAGTGATGAGATGATCGAGGCGCTAAAGAAGGCGGGTGGGAAGCCGCAGTACACGATTTTCCCGGAGGCTGGGCATGACTCGTGGACGGATGCGTATGCGACGGGTGGGTTGTACAAGTGGCTGCTGGAGCAGCGGCGTGCGGCGAAGTGAGGGGATGGAGTTGAGGAGGGTGAATCCCGGGTTGCATGGAGGCGGGTCCGCGGAAGTCTGCGGGCCTGACTTTTGAGCATGAGTGCGGCGAACCAGACCAGACCATTTCGAGTTGTCATTGCGTGCGGCGGCACGGGTGGCCACCTGTTTCCGGGCATTGCGGTGGCGCAGGAAGCGCGGCGGCGGGGTTGGGAGACCCTGCTGCTGATTTCGAGCAAGCAGATTGATGCGCTAGCGGTGCAGGGGCATGACGATCTGCGGTTTGAGAAGGTACCGGCGGTGGCGATGCCGAGTCCGTTGTCGCCGGCGATGGTGAAGTTTCTTTGGCGGTTCTGGAAGACGCGGCGGCAGTGCCTTGAGCTGATCCGTGGGTTCGGGGCGAATGCGGTGCTGGGGATGGGTGGGTTCACGTCATTGCCGCCGGCGATGGCGGGCCGGAAGCTGGGATTGCGGACGTTTGTGCATGAATCGAATGCGGTGCCGGGGAAGGCGAACCGGATGACGGCGCGGTTCTGCGACACGGTGCTGCTGGGATTGGAGGCGTGTGCGCGGCATTTTCCGAAGGCGAGGGTGCGGGTGACGGGGACGCCGCTGCGGAGTTCGCTGTGTGATCCGGTGGATGCGGGTGAGGCGCGGGCGACGTTCGGGCTGCGGGGGGACCGGCAGACGATTCTGATTATGGGTGGGAGCCAGGGGGCGCGCGGGGTGAACAAGGCGGTGGTGGCGGCGCTGCCGGGGTTGGCGGCGGTGGCGGACCGGGTGCAGGTGCTGCACATCACGGGACCGGGCGATGCGGAGACGATTGCGCCGGAGTATGCGAAGTTTCCGGGTCTGACGGCGCATGTGGCACCGTTCTGCCAGCGGATGGATCTGGCGTATGCGGTGGCGGATGTGGCGGTATCGCGGTCAGGGGCGAGCAGCCTGACGGAACTGAGTGCGTTCGGGGTGCCGACGATACTGGTGCCGTATCCGTTTGCGGCGGACGATCACCAGAGGCGGAACGCGGATGTGTTTACGAAGGAAGGTGCGGCGATTGCGGTGGAGGAAGCGGAGATTGGCGAGGGGAAGCTGGGCGGTTTGCTGCTGGAGTTGCTGGGGGATGCGGAGAGGCGGGCGGGATTGGCGGCGGCGATGCGGCGGCTGGCACCGCGGGATGCGGCGGCGCGGGTTTGCGATGCGATTGGGGAGAAGTGAGGGGGTGGGGGATCAGACGTCGCAGAGTTGGACGGCGGCGCTGAGGGAGGCGATGGGGTCTGGGCCTTTGGGGATGAATTCCTGGCCGACGAAGCCCTTGTAGCCGCTTTCGGCGATGGCGCGCATGATGGGCGGGTAGTTGATTTCCTGGTTGTCGTCGAGTTCGTGGCGGCCGGGATTGCCTGCGGTGTGGATGTGGCCGACGAAGGGGGCGCATTCCTTGTACCGGCGGATGACATCGCCGTCCATGATCTGGACGTGGTAGATGTCGAAGAGCATTTTCATGCGTTCGGATGAGATTTCGCGGCAGACGTCGAGGGCGTAGTCGATGTGGTCGCACCAGTAGTCGGGGTGGCCCTTCATTTGTTCGTCGACGCGGGAGTTGAGCATTTCGAGGCAGAGCGTGACCTTTTTTTCCTCGGCGTAGGGGACGATTTTCTTGAGGCCGTCGATCATGCTGCGGCGTGCGGCGTCGTGGGGGAGGTTACGGCGGAAGCCGGAGAAGGTGATGACGCTGGGGATGCCGTGGGCAGCGGAGGCGTCGATGCTTTTTCTGAGGGCGGCGATGCATTCGTCGTGTTCTTCGGGGTGGGCGAAGCCCTTGGCGAAGCCGTGGCTGCCGGCGATGGCGCAGGTGAGCCCGTGTTTTTTGAGGGTATCCCAGTGTTCTGGGCCGACGAGTTCGACGGAGGCGACGCCCATGGAGGAGGCGGCGGCGGCGAGGGTGTCGACGGACATGGGGTTGAAGCACCAGTGGACGACGGACTGGCGGATGCGGCCTTTGGAGATTTTGTAGGGAGCGGCGGCGTTGGCGGCGCCGAGGCTGGAGACGGCGGCTGGGAGGGCGGCGGCGGAGGAGAGGAAGCGGCGGCGGCGGGTCATGGTTGATGGATGGGGTGGGGAGGGGAGGGGTGTCAAGCCATTGGCGGCGGGTGCGTGCGTGTGCGTATTTGAAAAAATGATTGCTTATTGAGACAAAGGCGGCTTCCTCTGCCGCTTCCGTCCCGGCGGGTCTGGCCGGAAGTTTACTTTCGGTTCTGGAGTCGCCGTCTCAATTCCTCCCAAACCGTCAGTATGATCGAAGTCAAAAACCTGACCAAGCAATTCGGCCCCAAAGTGGCGGTCGACAATCTGTCCCTTTCTGTCCGGAAAGGGGAAGTTCTCGGATTTCTCGGGCCGAACGGTGCCGGGAAGTCGACGACGATGCGCATGATCACCGGATTTCTTCCGCCGACGTCTGGCGGGGTGACGGTGGGCGGCGACGACATGCTCGAGGCTCCGAACCTTGCGAAGGCGCGGATCGGCTATCTTCCGGAGAGTGCCCCGCTGTATCTGGACATGACGGTCGAGGGTTTTCTTGGGTTCACGGCTGAGTTGCGCGGCAAGTCGGGTAGTGAGAAGAAGGCGGCAGTGGACCGTGCGATTGAGACGTGCTTTCTGCAGAAAGTGCGGCGTCAGGCGATTGACACGCTTTCGAAGGGGTACCGGCACCGGACGTGTCTGGCGCAGGCGATCATTCACGATCCCGAGGTGCTGATTCTGGATGAGCCGACGGATGGTCTGGATCCGAACCAGAAGGACGTGGTGCGGAATCTGATCCGCGAGATGGGGAAGACGAAGGCGATTATTTTTTCGACGCACATTCTTGAGGAAGTGGAGGCGTGCTGCAGCCGTGCGATCATCATTGATCAGGGTCGGATTGTGGCCGACGGGACTCCGCAGGATCTGCGGCGTCGGGCGAGCCGGGCGGGTGCGGTGCATGTGGTGGCGACCGGGCTGAGTGGCGGCGCGATCGAGAAGGAACTCGGCGGCTTGCGTCATGCGGCGCGGGTGGAAGGCAGTGCGCTGGCGGAGAGCTTCAGCGGGATTGTCTGGCCGAAGCCGAATACTGGTGCCGGAGTGCTGGCGGCGGAGATCTACCAACTGGCGGGCGCGAAGAACCTTGTGCTTTCCGAGCTGCACGAAGATCAGGGCCGCCTGGACGACATGTTCCGCGAACTGACGAGTGGCAACAAGTCCTGAGACATTACTAACTTTTTCAACCTGAACCGGAGCGAATTTATCCCATGCGCAACGTCTGGATTGTCTTCAAACGCGAGCTGATCAGTTATTTCACCACGCCGCTGGCGTACGTGCTGATCATCATCTTCTGTTTTCTGAGCCTGAGCCTGTGTCTCTTCTTCGGTGGATTCATCGAGCGGGGCGACGCATCGCTGAGCAGCTTTTTCTATTTCCACCCGTGGATCTATATGATTTTCGGGCCAGCGATCGGGATGCGACTGTGGTCTGAGGAGCACCGGATGGGCACGACGGAGCTGCTGCTGACGATGCCGATTTCGCCCTGGGAGGCGATTCTGGGCAAGTTTCTGGCGGCCTTCACGGTGCTGGCGGTGACGCTGCTGTCGACGATCGGGATGGTGTTCACGGTGCTGAGTCTGGGTGAGCCTGACGTCGGGGTGATTTTCAGTGGTTATCTCGGGAGCTTCCTTGTGGGGGCGTCGTCGATTGCGATCACGTGTGCGGTGTCTGCGCTGACGAGGAATCAGATCACGTGCCTGCTGGTATCGGTGACGATCTGCCTTGTGCTGACGCTGATTGGGTTCCCGCCGATTTCGGACCTGCTGAGGAGTTCGTCGTTCCTCGGGATCAAGCTAGGATTTCTGGCGGACATCTGCAATGGCGTGAGTCTTTTCTGGCATTCCACCGAGATGGCCCGCGGTCTGATGCGGATTCAGTCGCTGATCTACTTCATCAGTCTGATTGGATTCTGCCTGTTCCTCACCAGTGTGATCATCCGCTCGAAGCGCGCCTGAACCGCTAAACCTGCTGTAAAGAAAAACCATGAGCACTCCTGAACAAACCAGTGCCCCGAAGAACCGCGGCTGGCTGCTGACTGCGGTCGGCACGCTCGTCGTCCTAGCCATCACTGTGGTGGTGAACATCATTGCGTCGCTCAGTTCGAGCCGCGTTGACTGGACGGAATACAAAGTGCACACCCTGACGGAAGGGACGAAGAACATTGTCGGCCGGGTTGATACGGACACGACGCTGAAGTTTTTTGTGTCGCCGAAGGATCAGCTGCCGCCGAACCTGCGGCCGCTGGTTGACCAGACGGACAGCTGGCTGGCGCGGTACCGTGAG
>JAIXVE010000212.1 GCA_027483175.1 Verrucomicrobiaceae bacterium
ACTAACATGGATTCCTCCAGACGCACCACCATCATCGCAGGCACTTTCGTCCTGCTCGGCCTCTTCCTCCTCTTCGGCCTCATCCTCGAATTCGGCCCCATCCGCCACAAAATGCGCCGGCCCTACACCGTCCGCGCCGTCTTCTCCGACGCCCAGAACCTCATCGCAGGCTCCCCCGTCCGCCGCGCCGGAGCCGTCATCGGCAGGGTCTCCACTTCCCCAAAACTCCTCGACGAACTAAAAGGCGTCGAAGTCGATCTCGAAATCTACAAGGAATTCAAAATCCCCAAAGGCGCCCCTCTCCGCATCAACTCCATCGGTCTCATGGGCGACTGCGCCGTCGACATCGGCATCGCCCCACCCGGCTCCTCAGGCTTCGTCGCCGACGGCGAAACCCTCTCCGGCGATGTCTCCCCAGACCTCTCCTCCATGGCCTCCAAAATCGGCGACGAAGGCACCGCCGTCATGAAGGACATCCGCGACAGTCTCTCCCGTCTCAATACCACCCTCGATCGTCTCAACTCCGGGGTCCTCTCCGACGAAAACCTCCGCCACGTCACCGCCACCCTCACCGAACTCGAAACCTCGGTCCGCAAAATCGATACCGAAATCCTCTCCGGCCCAGTCGTCGCCGATCTCAAATCCGGCATCGCCGCCTTCCGCCAGACCATGGAAAGCGCCGCCAGTCTCACCAAATCCATCGACCCTGCCATCGTCTCCGCTCGCAGCGCCCTCGCCAAGGTCGACAAGGCCGTCGACCAGCTCGGCCCAGGCCTCAAGGAATTCGGAGCCGCCTCCGATGGCATCCGCGACGCCGCCGACGCCCTCGAAGGGCTCCTCAAAGACGCCCACTCCGGCCGCGGGGTCCTCGCCGCCATCCTCAACGACCCCGGCGTCCGCGACAATCTCGCTCGCCTCGTCGCCAATCTCCGCAAGTCAGGCATCGTCTTCTACAAAGACAAGGAACCTTCCTCCCTCCCAGCACCAGCTCCCGCCCCCGCACCACCCTCCCGCCGCGGCCGCTGACCTAACGACCAGCCCCCGCCGCCGCCGCACACACCGCCGCACACACCGCCGCATACCCGCGCGCCATCACGTCCGCCGTAAACTCCCGCTCCACCGCCGCCCGACCCCGTGCCGCCAACTCCCGCCGCAACGCAGGATCATCCACCATCCGCCCCAGAATCTCCGCCAGCGCCGCCGGGTCGTCCTTCGCACACAGCAACCCTCCGCCCGTCGCCCGCACCAGTTCTCCAGGCCCCGCATCATCCGGCTCCGCCACCGGCACGCCGCACGCCAGCGCCTCAATGATATACAACCCAAACGCCTCGCCATAACCCGCAGGCACACTCAGCACCGTCAACTGCTGCAAGTGCCGCACCTTCTCCGCAAAATCCAGCTCCCTCCGCCACTCCACCCGCCCCTCCAATCCCGCCTCCCGCACTTTCCTCACCTGCTCCGCAATATACGCATCGTCCGCCGCCGTCGTCGTCCCCGCCACACTCAGCCGCACCGTCCCATGCCGCTTCGCCAGCAGCAGAAACGCATCCACCAGCGTGTGCAATCCCTTCCCATAACACTGTCGCGCCAGATACCCGATCACCGGCGGATCCGGCACCCGCTCCTGCACGGCAAACCCTGACAAATCAATCCCGTTCCGCACACACACCACCCGATTCTCCCCTAGCCGCAGCCGCTTCCTCATCTCCGCCGCATAATACTCGCTCGTCGCCACATACCGCGACACCGCCCCACTATTCTCCCGGAACAAATCCCAGCTCCGTTCCCGCCACGGCTCCGGGAGGGTGTCCAGAAACGAATCTTCCCCCTGCAGGCTGCACACCACCGGAATCCCCAGATCCCTCTGCGCCACCACCGCCAGTCCGTTCAGCAATCCGTTAGAAAGCGACAGCACGTCCGGCTTCTCCCCGCTCCCGATCCAATCCATCAGGCGCTGCCATTCCTCCGCCTGCCTTCCCGTCACCCCGCGAAAACTCTCCTCCGTCATCTCCCCTAACTGCCGCGCACTCGTCATCGACGCACGCTTCGCCGCCGCCAGCAGCATCCACCTCGAATCCAGCAGCCGCTGCACCCACTGCGGCACATGCCGGAACCACCTCATCTGCTGCTTCAGATACAGATTGATCCCTCCCGCAAACACCGGCTGCTCCCCATCCTCAGTCCCCCCATCCGTCACCAGCGGCAGATACAGCGGCACCACCGTCACCTCATGTCCCTGCCGCCTCAGCGCTTTCGCCAGATGCATGTCCCGCAGGCAGCTCCCGCAATGAAAATTCCCGGTTCCGGGCGTCAGATGCACAATCCTCATAACAATTTCGCTCAGCTCCTTTCCAGATAATACGCATCCACCACCGCCGCCGTCCGCACTCCGCCCTCCGCATTCCCGTCCCGCATCAGGGTCTCCCTCACCGCCTCCAGCCTCAAGCGCACATCACCAGTCGGCGACGCCACCGCCGCATGGTCAATGCTCAACTCAATCTCCTGCTCAATCGCCCGCAATTGCTCCGAAATCTCCCCCAGCCGCGCCACCCGCATCCCCCCAACCGCCACCCGCCCGCTCTCCACCACACTCGTCCCCCCCGGCGGCGGCGCACAACTCTCCAGTTCCTCCCGCGCCGCCAGCAGTCTCAAATGCAGCCACGCCAGATGCGCCGCATGCGCCACCACCCCGCTGTCCTCCGCCGGATCCAAAGGCTGCCTCAGCAACCGCCGCAACACACCCACCCGATCCTGCAATCGCGCCGCCCGCTCCCGCGACTCCCCACCCAGTCCCGCCAGAAACCTCAACCGCTCTTCCTCCATCGCCACCCACGCCCTCCGCCGCTCCCGCGCATCCACCTCGCGACGAAACACCGGCAACCTCGACTTCAGCACCACCCACCCGCACGCCGCCCCAGCAAACATCTGCATCGCCGAACTCCCCGGCATCATCACCAGCGCCCCGCCACTCGCCGCCAGCAGCACCACACTCGCCCTGACACTCTGCAGAAAATACTTCATGCCTCCACCTCCGGCAGCACCCGACCCAGAAACTCCCGCACCCGCCCCACCACCACCTCGGGTTGGTCCAGATGCACCCGATGCCCAGCCCCCGCCACCACCACATGCTCCGCCTCCGGCAGCAGCGGCACCACTTCCTTCGCCAATCCCGTGAACTTTCCGTCCTTCCCGCCCGTCACCCACAAAACCGGACACCTCACATCCCCCAGATGCCCCCTCAAATCCGGCTGCAATCCCAGCGACCACCCGTGAAACGCATCCGCTATCTCCCGCCGCCACAACTCCACCAATCGCTGCTCACCCTCGGAAATCGTCTCCCCAGCCAGCACCGGCTGCGCATTCCACGCCTCCATCACCTCCAGCCACGGCTCATACAGAAACCGCACCGACCAATGGTGATCCATCGCAATCCGCTCCGCCCGCTCCCGCTCATCCGTCAGCCCCGGATGCGCCGAAATCAGCACCGCCGCATCCCAGTCATCACTGTTGTTCACCAGGCTCTGCAGCGCCAGCCGCGCTCCCATCGAGTACCCTAGCAACACCCGCGGCCGCGCCGAAAACTCCACCGCCTCGTGCATCGCCGCCGCAAACCCCTCAAACGTCCGCGCTTCCGGCCAGTCCAGCAGGCAACGCCACAGGTGCCACGCCGTATGCGGATACCCGATCCCCTGAAGCAGCGGAAACAAATCGTCCGGCCTCCCAGCCATCCCATGCAACGCGTGAATCATCACCCAATCTCCATCGTCTCCCGCACCCACGCCACCCAAAATCCTTCGGTCTCCTCCGCATCCGGAATCAACTCGATCACCGCATGATCCTCCTCCACCGCCCCCAGCCCGCCTCCCCGCAACCACTCCCCACCACCCCCATACCACCCCATCCCCCATTGCTCCGCCCATCCCCGGAACCCCCATGCATGCGGATTCTCCATCAACCCTAACTCCCGCCCGTTCATCCCCCTCAACCCAGGCAGTCTCGAAAAAATCCGCCCGCCCCCATTGTTCATCACCACCACCCGCCTCCTCCCCGACGCCATCTGCGCCAGCACCCACGGAGCCGCCAGATCATAAAGCGCCGTCAGATCCCCCACCAGACACCACGCCTCCGCCGCCTCACTCGCCAGCCCGAAAAACGCCGACACGTTCCCGTCAATCCCGTTCGCCCCGCGCAACGCATGCACGCGATGCCCCATCCCCACCGGAGCCGCCAGATTCCATTCCCTCACCGCTAGGCTGTTCCCCGTCAGCACTTCACTCCCCCGCGGAATCCGCTCCGCCAACCCCGCCACCAGCGCCGGCTCCGATCCCGGATACCGCCCGCACAATTCCTCAAACTTCCGCCGCATCGCCCGCCCACGCGCCAGCCACGGCTCAGCATCCTCCTCCGGCAAGCCCCCCAGCAATCCCTCGCGCCATTCCCTAACCGTCTGCGCACCCCGCGCCAGTCCCGAAAACCCGGTCCGGTTCACCGCCACCACCGGAATCTCCTCCCGATCCTCCAGATCCCGCCAGAACCGACACGTCGGCACCCCTCCTACCCGCACCACCTGCCGCACCGGCCACCCACGCAACGCCGCTTCCCCGCCCTCAATCACCCGCCCCGCCAGCCACGGATGATCCCGCAATCCCGACGACGCCTCCGCCCACACCGCACCTCCCGCCCTCAACGCCACCGCCGCCGCCTCATTTTCCTCCCCCGGCCGCACATCCCCCGCCAGCACCAGTCTGCCCGCCGTCATTCGCCCCGCCTCCGGCCGCTCCACCACACCCCGCTCCCGCCACTCGCCCGACACCAAGCCCGCCCCCCCCGCCCGCAACCGCTCCCAGTCCGCCGCCCCCGGTTCCTCCAGACACACGTTCACCTGCAACGGTCCCTCCCCACTCCACCCTCTCAAATCCGGCGTCTCACCCTCACAATCCACCGCCCGCGCATACCCCTGGAAAATCCCCGCCTGCTCAATCGCCTGCGGCGCTCCCGTCCCCCGATACCGTCTCGGCCGGTCCGCACTCAGCACCACTAGCGGAAATCCGCCATAATACCCCTCGATCACCGCCGGCAGCACCTCCGCGACCGCCGTCCCGCTCGTCGTGCAGACCGCCACCGGCCGCCCGCTCGCCCGCACTCTCCCTAACGCAAAAAATGCCGCGCTCCTCTCCTCGAAGTGATGCCACACCCGCACCCATCCCGGAGCCGCCGCCACCACCGCCACCAGCGCACTGTTCCGCGCCCCCGCACAAATCACAAACTCCCTCACCCCAGCCGCCGTCAAGGCCGCCACCGCCGCCACCGCAGGATGCTCGCTCATCTCACCCATAACCTCAATCCAGCGCAAACACCCGCCGCACCCACGCCCGCTTCAATTCCACTTCCTCCCACTCCGCATCCGCCTCACTCCCCGCCACCAATCCACACCCCGCCGGCAGCCACACTCGATCCCCACTCCAGAACAATCCCCGAATCGCCACCACAAACAACGCCCCTCCAGGCCACGCCACCCCGAACGGTGCCCCGAAATACCGCGGCGCTCCCGCCTCGTCCCGCACCATCTGCAATTCCTCCAAGGTATCCTCCCGCGACGGCGAAATCCCCAGCGCCGGCGTCGGATGCACCAGCCTAACCAATCGATTCAATGCCACCGCATCCGGTTCCTCATCCAGCTGCACACTCAACCTCGTCCGCAAATGCCGGATCGTCCCCTGCGCCACCACTTCCCGCCGCCCCACCATCACCCGACCCAACGGCTCCAGTCGATGCCGCAACGCATCCACCACCACCGCATGCTCCCGACCCAGCTTCGGCTGCGCCTCCAGATCCCCCGCATGCGCCGCATCCACCGTCCCAGCCAGCGCCATCGTCGTCAGCCTTCTCCCCTCCACTTGAAACAATATCTCCGGCGAAAATCCCCCGAACCCGCTCCCTCCCTGCTCCCACCCGAACGCATAACCACCCGCACCCCCATCATCCAATCCCAGACAATACCGCGCCCACGCCCCCACGCCCCCGACACACTCCCCCTCCGCCGTGCTCACCGGCACCGCCTTCACCAGTCGCTCCGCCCGAATCCCCGCCATGATCCGCTGAAACGACCGGTCAAACACCGCCCGCTCCGCCGCCCGCCACGCCACACCCGGCCTCACCGCCACACCCGCTTCCCCGCTCTCCCCCACCGCCACTCGCCACGGCCTCGCATCCGACAACGCAAAGTCATTCACATACCACGACACCCCGTCCGCCGCCCGCTCCGCCGCCGCCCGAAACCCGCCATCATGCCGATGCAGAAACCCATCGCGTCCACCCAGCCACGCCCAGCCACGACCTCCCGTTGGCTCCGCTGTCGTCTGGGTCTCGCTCATGCTGGTTACTCTGTAAATCTCGTCTCCCGGTTCATTGCCGACTTCCCAGAAAAACTACGCCCCGCACCAGCCTCCCGGCTCATTTCTTCACCACCGCCTTCTCCAATGCCTCCAGCAACTTCCCGTGAATCCCCCCAAACCCGCCATTCGAAAACACCGTGATCGTATCCCCAGGCTGCACCACCCCCACCGCTCGCGCCACAATCGCATCCACATCCGGCTCCATCCACGCCTCCCGGCCCATCACCCGGATGTCATCCAGCAACCGGTTCACATCCAGCCGGTCATTCTCCGGCACTTTGTGAGGATCCGC
This sequence comes from Verrucomicrobiaceae bacterium, assembly GCA_027483175.1. Classification (GTDB taxonomy): domain Bacteria; phylum Verrucomicrobiota; class Verrucomicrobiia; order Verrucomicrobiales; family V1-33; genus V1-33. Next base: position 6,688 of record JAIXVE010000212.1, read on the forward strand.
CACCGGCGCCAGAATCACCACCTCGCTCGCCCCCAGCGCCAACGCCAATTCCCGCTGAAACACTTTCCGCCGCGTCGTGTTCGACCTCGGCTCGAAAATCGCCACCATCTTGTGCCCCGCTCCCACATACCGACGCTTCAACGCCGCCGTCGTATCCTTGATCGCCGTCGGATGATGCCCGAAATCATCAATCACCTTCACCCCATTCACTTCACCCCTGACCTCCTGCCGCCGCGCCACACCCTTGAACTGCGACAGCGCCTTCGCAATCTTCGCCGACGGCAGCCCCGCAAACTCCGCCGCACTCACCGCCATCGCCGCGTTCCTCACATTGTAATCCCCGTTCATCGGCACCGTGTACCGCTGCGCATTGATCGTAAACAGGGTCGAATCCTCCTCATACACCACATCCGTAATCCGATGGTTGTTCTCCGGCCCGAACCCAACCGTCACCACCGGCGCTGGCGCATTCTTGATCACATCCAGCACGTTCTCATCATCCCCATTCGCAAACACCACCCCATTCCGCGGCACCACCCGCAGCAACAGCCGGAAGCTCTTCTTGATCGCCTCAAGATCCTCAAAAATATCCGCGTGATCAAACTCGATGTTGTTCACAATCACCGCCTCCGGCAGGTAATGCAGAAACTTCGACCGCTTGTCGAAAAAGGCCGTGTCGTACTCGTCCCCCTCCAGCACGAAAAACTCGCTGTCCGTAAACTTCGCTCCCCCATCGAAATTCCGCGGCACCCCGCCAATCAGATAACTCGGATCCTTCCCGCCCGCATGCAGCAGCCACGTCAGCAGTGACGTCGTCGTCGTCTTCCCATGCGTCCCCGTCACCACAAAATTCCGCTTCCCCCTCAGGAAATGCTCCTTCAGCACCTCGGGCATCGAGACATACCTCAACTTCCGATTCAGCACTTCCTCCAATTCCTCATTCCCACGCGAAATCGCATTCCCCACCACAATCACATCCGCCTTCGGTGGAATGTTCGCCGCCCGATACCCCTTCTCCAGCGCTATCCCGCGCGACTCCAGAAATGTCGAAATCGGCGGGTAAACCGCACTGTCACTCCCGCTGATCCGGAAACCGCGCTCCTTCATCGCCGCCGCGACCGCTCCCATCGCTGTACCACAGATGCCGATGAAGTGAAAATGCTGTTTGGATTTGGAAGGCATGGAATCAGTAAAAATTAAAAATCGGGAATCAATCGGTGGCTAGTGTCGTCCTTCCCTCAGGTCAAGCGCCCGCAAGCCTCCCCGCACGCTCCACCGCCCGCAATGCCGCCGCCGCCTTGTTCACGGTCTCCTGATACTCGCTCTCCGGCACGCTGTCCGCCACAATCCCCGCACCCGCCTGCACAAACGCCTTCCCCTTCGTCAGCACCACCGTCCGCAGCGCAATGCACGAATCCAGATTCCCGTCAAAACCCAGATAACCCACCGCCCCTGCATACGCACACCGCTTGCTCTTCTCCATCTCGTTGATCACCTGCATCGCCCGCACCTTCGGCGACCCACTCACCGTCCCCGCAGGAAACGTCGCCCGCATCACATCACACGCGGTCCGACCCGCCGCCAGCGTCCCCGTCACATTGCTCACAATGTGCATCACGTGACTGTACCGCTCAATGATCATCAGGTCCGTCACCTTCACCGTCCCGAACTCACTCACCCGCCCCACATCATTCCGCGCCAGATCCACCAGCATGATGTGCTCCGCCCGCTCCTTCTCATCCGCCAGCAACTCCGCCGCCAGCGCCGCATCCTCCTCCACCGTCCCCCCGCGCGGCCGCGTCCCCGCAATCGGCCGGATGTCCACCCGCCCATCCACGCACCGCACATGCACCTCCGGACTGCTCCCAGCCAAGGCAAAATCCTCCAGCTCCAGACAGAACATGTAAGGCGACGGATTCACATGCCGCAACGCACGGTACACTTCCATCGGCCTCCCCGTATACGGCACCTCAAACCGCTGGCTCGGCACCACCTGGAATATATCCCCCGCCCTGATGTACTCCTTAGCCTTCGCCACCATCCCCAGATACTCCTCCTTCGTCGTGTTGCTCACCGGATCCAACGGCACCGCCGCCACCGCCGCCGCCATCGGCACAAAATGCCGCGGCTCACTCAACCGCCCGATCATCGCCGCAATCCGCCCGCGCGCCCATTCATACCCAGCCTCCACACTCTCATGCTCCGGCAGATAAACATTCACCACCACCTGCATCAGCCGATACCGGTGATCAAAAATCACCACCTCGTCCGCCACCATGAACACCATCTCCGGCAATCCTAACTCATCCTTCGGCGCAGCCGGCACCTTCGGCTCGAAATACCGCACCATGTCATAAGTCAGACACCCCACCGCCCCACCAGTAAACGCCGGCAGCCGCGGATGCGCCACCGGTCGATACACCGACATCATCCGCTCCACCTCCGCCAGCGGATCCCCCTCCACCTCATACCGCCTCACCTCTCCACCTCGCTCCTCCACCTTCATCTCCCGCCCCCGCGCCGTCATCACCCGCCGCGGATGCGCCCCCATGAACGAATACCTCCCACTGAACCCAGTCACCTCCGCACTCTCAAACAAAAACCGCGGCGCTCCCTCCCCAATCTTCTCAAACGCCGACAACGGGGTCTCGTAATCCGCCGTCAACTCCACCCACACAGGCACCAGATTCCCCTTCCCAGCCGAAATCCGGAATTCCTCAAGTGTTGGCTGAAGCGGCAAATCTGTCATGGCTGGCACAAAAAAGGGACGACACTGACCCGCACTCCACCATTCGCAATCGCAATCCTCCCCGCGCTCCCTCCTTGACTTCATGCATCCCCGCTCCACATATCAACGTATCTTGATTCGTCGATACGTCATCTGACCGCTCTCGACGCTCTCGCCCCATCCTCCAACCAACACCCCAGACTCTCTATGTCCCAAGCCACCATCTCCCGCTCCACCGGCACCGACTACCACGTCGCCGACATCTCCCTCGCCGAATGGGGCCGCAAGGAAATCGACATCGCCGAACAGGAAATGCCAGGCCTCATGGCCATCCGTCAGCGCTACGCCGCCGAGAAACCTCTCGCAGGCGTCCGCATCACGGGCTCCCTCCACATGACCATCCAGACCGCGGTCCTCATCGAAACCCTCAAGGAACTCGGAGCCACCGTCCGCTGGGCCTCCTGCAACATCTTCTCCACCCAGGACCACGCCGCCGCCGCCATCGCCGCCGCCGGCATCCCTGTCTTCGCATGGAAGGGCGAATCCCTCGAAGAATACTGGGACTGCACATGGAAAGCCATCGTCGACGGCAACGGCAAAGGCCCTCAACTCGTCGTCGATGACGGCGGCGACGTCACGCTCCTCCTCCACAAGGGCTACGAACTCGAAGAAGGCGACCGCTGGATCGATTCCCCTAGCGGTTCCCACGAGGAAAAGGTCATCAAAGACCTCCTCCGCAAAATCAACGCCGAGAACCCCTTCATCTTCCACGAACTCGTCAAGGAATGGCGCGGGGTTTCCGAAGAGACCACCACGGGCGTCCACCGTCTCTACAAGCTCGCCGAAGCCGGCAAGCTCCTCGTCCCGGCCTTCAACGTCAACGACAGCGTCACCAAGTCCAAGTTCGACAATCTCTACGGCTGCCGCCACTCGCTCGTCGACGGTCTCAACCGCGCCCTCGACGTCATGATCTCCGGCAAGGTCGCCGTCGTCTGCGGCTACGGCGATGTCGGCAAGGGTTCCGCCCAGTCCCTCCGCGGTCAGGGCGCTCGCGTCATCGTCACCGAAATCGACCCCATCAACGCCCTCCAGGCCGCCATGGAAGGCTACGAGGTCACCACCATCGAGGAAACCCTCGGCCGCGCCGACATCTACGTCACCACCACCGGCAACCTCGGCGTCATCACCGTCGAACACATGGCCAAAATGAAGGACCAGGCCTGCGTCGCCAACATCGGCCACTTCGATAACGAAATCGAAGTCGATAAACTCAACGCCCTCACCGGCGTCAAACGCCTCAACATCAAGCCGCAGCTCGACCGCTACACGTTCCCCACCGGCAACAGCATCTACATGCTCGCCGAAGGCCGTCTCGTCAATCTCGGCTGCGCCACCGGACACCCGTCCTTCGTCATGTCCAACAGCTTCTCCAACCAGACGCTCGCTCAACTCGACCTCTGGAAAAACCGCGAGAACTACGCCGCCGAAGGCCCCATGGTCCGCGTCCTCCCCAAGAAGCTCGACGAAGAGGTCGCTCGTCTCCACCTCGAAAAAATCGGGGTCAAACTCACCACCCTCACCAAGGAACAGGCCGACTACATCGGCGTTCCCGTCGAAGGCCCTTACAAGCCAGAACACTACCGCTACTAAGCCCGGATCCCTAACCGGATCCCCCCGACTCACCGCGCACCCCGGACCTGCCGCACGCCTCCCCAGAGGCAGCCGCAGTCTCCGGGGTGCGCCCTTTCCTCCCTCCCGCTCCCGCCCCAGCTTCCACCATCCAACTCCGCCAACCATGTCCTCCTATCCACCCAAGCCCATCGACCCCATCGCCCTCCGCTCCATGATCGAACGCGCCATCAGCGACGACCTCGACCCCATCGCCCTCAGCCACTCCCAGCGCGCCGCCGAACTCATCGAAGACGCTCTCTCCCTCCCCGCCGGCGAAGACCAGCTCTGGTTCACCCGCCTCGCCCTCGACCTCGACCCCGAAAACATCGACGCCCTCATGCTCCTCTCGGAATACGCCGGCTGGTCGGACCAGGAACACCTCAACGCCCTCCGCGCCATCGTCGCCACCGCCGCCCATCTCCTCGGCCCGGACGCCTTCACCGACTACCCGCCTAACTTCTCCAGCTTCCCCGAAACCGAACCCTACCTCCGCACCCGCGCCCAACTCGCCACCTCCCTCCACACCGACCTCCAGTTCGAGGCCGCCTGCGCCGAATACACCGACCTCCTCGCCCTCGACGAAAAAGACGTCACCGGGATCCGTCTCCTCCTCGTCCCGCTCCTCCTCGCCCTCAACCGCACCGCCGAAGCCAGCGCCCTCATCACCCGCTACGCCGCCGATTCCGCCACCCTCGCCCCCCTCGCATGGTGCCGCGTCCTCGAACGCTTCCTCGCCTCCGACGAACCAGAAGCCCTCAGCGCCCTCGCCATCGCGAGAAAACTGAACCGCCACGTCGAGGTCTTCCTGCTCGGCCGCACGCCTCCCAAAAACATCCCCGATACCTACAAACAAGGCTCCAAAGAAGAAGCCCTCGCCTACGCCACCGTCCTCAGCGAGGCATGGGCCGCTCACCCCTCCGCCCTCACATGGCTCTCCAATCACCCCGGCCAGCCTCCCGAATCCCCCAACCGCCCGCGCCGCAATCGCTGACCTCTCCTCCTCGCCGCTTTTCCTCTGAAATGCCACGGCCCATCGCTCCGTTCCCCTCCCACTCGCATGGCCGTCGTCCCTTCAAAGTTCCTTAATGCGGCAGCTTCGCTCGCCCTCCTCACCTCCTTCCCGGCCCACGCCGAAGACGCCGCCCACCGCAAACTCTACGACGAGAAAATCCACGCCAAAATCGACCGCTATTGCTATAAATGCCACGGCAACGAGAAACAGAAGGGCGACCTCAATCTCGCCGCCCAGGCCAACTACGACGACATCGTCAAAAACCCCAAACTCTGGGCCGATATCCTCGAACGCATCTTCGCCTTCGAAATGCCCCCCGAAGGTTCCCCAGGCCCCGAATTCGACGAACGCAACGAAATCCTCGACTGGCTCCGCAAGCTCCCCAAAGAAGAACTCGATTGCTCCAAACTCGCCTCGGACCGCACTCAGAGTTTCTACGCCGGCCACGTCATGAGCCGCCGCATCACCCGCGACGAATACCGCAACTCCATCCGCGACCTCACCGGGCTCTCCATCGACGCCGCCTCTAACCTCCCCGCCGACGGTGCCGGCGGCGAAGGCTTCGACACCACCGGCGATACGCTCTTCACCTCCACCCTAGCCATCGAAAAGTACCTCGACGCCGCAGAACTCGTCATGGCCGCCCTCCTCCCGGACGCCCCGGACGCCATGCCCGCCCCCGACGCCGCCGCACGCACCGCCCTCCTCGGCGATCTCCCTAGCGACTCCCTCCCGCCCCGCGACGCCGCTCGCAAGGTCCTCGACCGCTTCCTCCCTCGCGCCTTCCGCCGCCCCGCCAACCCCGGCGAACCCGAAAAATACCTCGCCGCCTTCGACCGCGCCTCCGCCCGCGGCGACCGCTACGATCTCGCCGTCCGGCTCATGCTCACCGGCATCATCGTCTCCCCTCACTTCCTCTTCCTCGCAGAACCGGAACCCGCCCAGCCCGGCGTCCAGCCGCTCCCACCCTTCGCCCTAGCCTCCCGGCTCTCCTACTTCCTCTGGGCCTCCATGCCCGACGACACTCTCTTCCAGAAAGCCCTCTCCGGCGATCTCCTCAAAGACGAGGTCTACCTGGCCGAAGTCCGCCGTCTCCTCGCCGACCCTCGCGCCGCTTCCCTCGGCCACCGCTTCGCCGCCCAATGGCTCGACCTCGACCGCGTCGGCACCGACATCAAACCCGACGCCTCCCGCTTCCCCGAATTCACCCCAGCCCTGGCCGCCTCCATGCGCGGCGAGGTCATCACGTTCTTCAATCACCTCATCCGCGAAAATCAGCCGCTCACCGACCTCATCGACTGCAACTACTCGTTCATCAACGCCCCGCTCGCCGCGCTCTACGGCATCCCTGACATCTCCGGCGACGGCTTCCAGAAGGTCACATTCCCCTCCCGCGAGCGCGGCGGTCTCACCGGCATGGCCGCCATCCACACCGCCACTTCCTTCCCGCTACGCACCAGCCCGGTCCTCCGCGGCAAATGGCTCCTCGATACCGTTCTTGGCGAGCGGGTCCCCCCGCCACCCCCTAACGTCCCGCCGCTCAAGGAAGACGCCGCCGGCACCTCCGCCGCCTCCCTCCGCCAGCAACTTGAAGAGCACCGCCGCAACCCGGACTGCGCCGCCTGCCACAACCGCATGGACCCGCTCGGCTTCGGCATGGAATCCTTCGACGTCATCGGCCGTCTCCGCACCGACAATGTCGACGCCTCCGGCAAGCTCCCCTCCGGCGAATCCTTCAACGGCCCCGAAGGTCTCAAGAAAATCCTCCTCGCCCGCAAGGACCAGATCGTCCGCCACCTCGTCCGCAAACTCACAGGCTACGCCCTCGGCCGCGAACTCAACCACTTCGACGAGTGCATCCTCCGCGACGCCATGAAGGCTCTCTCGGAACACGAATACCGCCCCGCCGCCGCCATCGAAACCATCGCTCTCGCCAAAACCTTCCGCTTCCGCTACTATCCACCGTCCGAATCTCCAACCCCTGCCCCAGCCAAACAATGAATCCCAAATCATCGCCGCTGTCCCGCCGCGCCTTCCTCCGCGGCTCCGGGGTCTCCCTCGCGCTCCCCTTCATGGAAGCCATGCGCCCGCTCGCCGCCTCCGCCGCCAGCACCGCCGCCAAACCTCCCGTCCGCATGGCCTGTCTCTACTTCCCTAACGGGGTCTGGCATCCCACATGGTTCCCCCAGAAATCCGGCCGCGACTACGAGGTCACGCCTTCCCTCGAACCGCTCCAGAAACACCGCGAAAACCTCACGGTCTTCTCCGGCCTCGACAAGAAACACAGTCACGGCGGCGACGGCCATTACGCCAAAACCGCTAACTTCCTCACCGGTCTCCTCGTCAAGAAAACGACCGGCAAGGACCTCTCCGTCGGCTCCATGTCCCTCGACCAGGTCGCCGCTCGCTCCACCTCCCGCTTCACCCCGCTCCCCTCACTCGAACTCGGCATCGACCCAGTCATCAGCGGCATCGACTCCATCGTCGGCTACACGCGTCTCTACGGTTCCTACATCTCATGGCGCTCGCCCTCCCAGCCCGTCGCCCGCGAAATCAACCCGCGTCTCGCCTTCGAACGTCTCTTCGGGGTCCTCAACGCCGGCCGCTCCGCCTCCCCTGCCGACCTCCAGCGCGCCGCCGACCGCCGCGCCCTCCTCGACCTCGTCCTCGATGACGCCCGCTCCCTCCGCTCCAGTCTCGGCCGCGACGATCAGTTCAAACTCGACGAATACCTCGACTCCGTCCGCGAACTCGAACGCCGCATCGCCTTCTTCTCCGCCGCAGACCCGCGCGAATGGAAACCTTCCTCCTCACCAGACGCCGCTAACCTCGTCGCACCCCCAGGCACCCCGGACAGTCACCAGGACCACGTCCGTCTCATGCTCGACCTCATGGTCCTCGCCTTCCAGACCGACAGCACCCGGGTCTCCACCTTCATGTTCGCTAACGATGTCAGCGGCAAAAACTTCGCCGGGCTCATCCCGGGCGTCAACGGCAGCCACCACGAGTTCAGCCACCACCAGCACAAAAAGGAAAACTCGGAACCCTACGCCAAAATCAACCGCTGGCACACGGAACAACTCGCCTACTTCCTCGACCGGCTCGCCGCCATCCCCGAAGGCGATTCCAATCTGCTCAACAACAGCATGATCTTCTTCGGCTCCAGTCTCTCCGACGGCAATAGCCACCAGCCAGACAATCTCCCCATCATCCTCGCCGGCGGCGGCGGCGGCACCATCCGCGGCGGTTCCCACTTCGCCGCCCCCAAAGGCACCCCGCTCTGCAATCTCTACGTCTCCATGCTCGAGCGCATGGGCGCTCCCGTCGACTCCTTCGGCGACAGCTCCGGCTCCCTCGCCATCGGCTGACGCTCTTCTCAAGCCCCCCAAAGCCCCCTATCCCCGCTCCCCAACCCGGGCGCTCCCAATTGCTTGCGGGGTCGTAGCTTCCTGCCATCATGGCAGCCTACCTTTCCCATGACGCTGCTCCTCTCTCTCTTCCACCCGTGGACATGGCGCATGGCATGGCGCGACAGCCGGAAATCCCGCCGCCGGCTCCTCATGTTCTCTGCCTCCATCATGGCAGGGATCGCCGCCCTCGTCGCCATCGGCTCGCTCCGCGATAGTCTCCTCCAGGCCCTCGAAAACGAAGCCCGCGGCATGCTCGGCGGCGATGTCTACCTCAACGCCAAACGCCCGTTCTCCCCCAAAGCCGAACAACTCCTCTCCAGTCAGGGAGCCCGCATCCAGCGCGAGGTCGCCTTCACCACCATGGTCCGGGTCCCGGAATCCAAAGCCGCCCGTCTCGTCCAGGCCCGCGCCTCTGACCCCGACTACCCATTCTACGGCACCCCCACCACCGATCCCCCGGACGCATGGGCCCGCTGTCTCGCCGGCGAAGGCTTCGTCTCCGACGCCGCCCTCAACGCCTCCCTCAACGCCGCCCCGGGCACCAAACTCAAGCTCGGCTCGCTCGAACTCCCGCTCCTCGGCACGCTCCTCCGCCCGCCCCCCCAGGTCTCCCTCATGGGCGCGTTCGCCCCCGAACTCTTCTTCGCCCGTCGTCTCGTCAAAGACACCGGCCTCTCCGAATCCTCGGGCTTCACGTTCCACCGCGCATGGCTCCTCTTCCCCGACGGCTTCAACGTCGAAAAGGACTTCGCCACCCGCAACAAAAACGCCCTCCGCTCGGAAGGCCTCAGTCTCGAAACCGTCGAAGGCCGCAAGAAATCCGCCCGCCAGGTCCTCTCCATCGTCTACAGCTTCCTCAGTCTCATGGCCTTCATCGCCCTCGTCCTCGGCGGGGTCGGCATCGCCAGCGCCATGCAGGTCCACGCCACCGAACGCATCCCCACCGTCGCCACTCTCCGCTGTCTCGGCTGCCCAGCCGGCCGCGCCCTCGCCATCTACCTCCTCCAGGGCCTCGGCCTCGGCCTCGCCGGCTCCACCGGCGGTGTCCTCATCGGCGTCGCCATCGCATGGTCCATCCCCTCCATCCTCAATCGCTACCTCCCAGTCACCATCGCCGCAAAAATCAACCCGCACACCATCCTCATGGGTCTCGGCTTCGGGTTCATCCTCTGCGCCTGCTTCGCCCTCCTCCCGCTCCTCCGCGTCCGTAAGGTCTCCGCCATGGCCGCCGTCCGCGCCTCCGTCACCGGCGGTTCCTCCGCATGGCGCGACCCCGCCACATGGATCCTCCTCCCCGCCGTCGCCGCCGTCCTCACATGGCTCGCCATCCAGCTCAGCCCGCCAGACGCCCCCCAGATCGGCATCGGCTTCGCCGTCGCCGTCGCCGTCGGTCTCCTCCTCCTCGCCGCCACCGGAGCCTCCGTCACCGCCCTCGCCCGCCGCGTCGTCCGCCCATGGTGGCCATTCCCCATCCGCCAGGGCCTCGCCGCCCTTCACCGCCCCCGCAATCAGACGCTCGTCTTCCTCATGAGCGTCGGCCTCGGCACCGCCCTCGTCCTCTCCACCATCCTCGCCCAGAACCTCCTCACTTCGTTCTTCAGCGACAAATCCTTCCGCGGAAAACCCAACTTCTTCATCATCGACGCCAAACCCGATAAACGCGACGCCGTCACCGCCATCCTCTCAGAAAACAACGCCCAGCTCGACGGCGCCGCGCCCATCGTCCTCCTCAACCTCGCCGCCCTCAACGGCAAGTCCCTCGACGAAATCCAATCCAAAGACCGCCGCGAACGTCCCTCCGGCTGGTTCCTCACCAATGTCTACCGCGGCTCATGGAACAAGGACCTCATGGGCACCGGCTCACCCCCGCTCGATGGCACGCCCGTCCCCGTCTCCCTCGAAGAAGGGCTCATGGCCCAGCTCAAACTCAAGCTCAACGACACCCTGACTTTCCGCTCGGGCGAAAAAGACCTCCTCTGCCGCCTCCAGCGCTCCCACGCCGCCTCATGGGAAAACATGTTCGCCAGCTTCCCCATCATCTTCCCCGAAGGCAGTCTCGATGGCTTCGACCACACCTACGCCTTCGCCGCCCGCACCACCGGGGTCTCCGCCTCCGCTAAGCTCCAGCGCGAACTCACCTCCAAGGTCTCCGGCGTCACGGTCTTCGACGTCGCCGCCATGACCGCCGTCCTCGAAAACCTCCTCGACCGCGGTCTCTGGGTCATCCGTTCGCTCTCTCTCCTCACGGTCTTCACCGGTGCCATCATCGTCGTCGCCATCCTCCTCTCCGGCCGCCGCGACCGTCTCGAAGAAAGCGTCATCCTCCGCACCCTCGGAGCTTCCCGTCAGCAGATCCGCCGCATCCTCATCTCCGAATACCTCCTCCTCGGCACCCTCGCCTCCCTCACCGGCGGCATCCTCGCCACCGGCTATGCCTTCCTCCTCGCCAGATTCGCCTTCGACGTCCCCTTCACCACCGTCCTCTGGCCCCTCGCCGCTGCCATCCTCATCGTCGCTGCCCTAACCACCGCCCTCGGCATGTTCCTCAGCCGCGGCATCGCCAGCCACCCCCCACTCGCCATCCTCCGCGGCTCGGATTGATCTCCTCCCCATCCCGCCCCACCCTAACCCCGCGCCGCCGTGACCAACCGTCTGCCTCAGGACCCCACCGCCGACGTCCCCACTCCCCTCAGCGTCCCGCGCTCCGCCCCCACCCCGGAACCCGCAGAACTCTCAGGCCTCGCCCTCGAAATGCACGAGGCCTTCGCCCCCGCCGGTCTCCTCTCCCAATCCCCGGACTTCGAATTCCGCGAAGCCCAGCAGCGCATGGCCGTCGAGGTCGGTCAGGCCCTCGAAAAGAAACGCCCAGTCATCATCGAGGCCGGCACCGGGGTCGGCAAATCCCTCGCCTACCTCATCCCCTCCGTCCTCTGCGCCGTCCGCGAACGCCGCAAAGCCGTCATCTCCACCCACACCATCAATCTCCAGGAACAGCTCATCGCCAAGGACATCCCCATCGTCCAGAAAATCCTCGGCCCCTCCCTCCCCTTCTCCGCCGTTCTCCTCAAAGGCCGCGCCAATTACCTCTGCCCGCAGCGTCTCTCCCGCGCCATGCGCGCCGTCACCGACCTCTTCACCACCGCCGAACACGACGAACTCCGCGCCCTCTGGAAATGGCACCAGGATCACAAGGACGCCACGCTCTCGGACCTCGACTTCTCCCCGTCTCCTAACGTCTGGGCTCAGGTCTGCAGCGAACCCCACGCCTGCACCCCGCGCACCTGCGGCCCAGAAAGCCACTGCGCCTACCAGAACGCCAGACGCGCCGCCGCCTCCGCAGACCTCATCGTCCTCAACCACACGCTCTTCTTCACGCTCCTCTCCAGTCAGGACGACATGGGAGCCGAAGGCCAGGGCTTCCTCTTCCCCAACGACTTCGTCGTCATGGACGAGGCCCACACGCTGGAAAATACCGCCGCCCGCCAGCTCGGTCTCCACCTCTCCCAGAACGGTCTCAAATTCGACCTCCAGCGTCTCTACAACCCTCGCTCCCAGAAAGGGCTCTTCGCACTCGCCGCCTCCGCCGACGGGGTCCGCGCCACCGCCACCCTCCTCGAACAGGTCGACGGCTTCTTCTCCTCCGTCCGCGACGCCGCCAAATTCTCCCCCGCAGGCCGCGAATTCCGCGTCCGCCGCCCCGGCCTCGTCGACAACACTCTCAACGCCGCCCTCATCGACGTCATCTCCGCCATCCGCACCCTCACCGACGACAAGGAAGCCCCGGACAACTCCGTCTCCGAACTCACCGAAATGGGCCGCCGTCTCATCGAGGTCCGCGCCGGCCTCGAAGAATTCCTCTCCCAGGCCCGCGACGGCTCAGTCTACTGGGTCGAACGCAATGGCATCGACGACCGCAATCTCAGTCTCCACGCCGCCCCCGTCGACGTCGCCCCTCTCCTCCGCAATCTCTTCTTCTCCGGCGGCAAAACCTGCATCCTCACCAGCGCCACCTTCGGCACCGGCGAACCAGGCCTCCGCTACTTCCGCCGCCGCTGCGGCGCTGAAAAGGTCCGCGCCGTCGAACTCGGCAGTCCCTTCGACTGGCAGAACCAGATGACTCTCCACCTCGTCCGCCAGATGCCAGACCCCAATTCCCCTGGCTACGAGGCCGCCCTCGAAGAGTGGATCCGCCACTTCCTCACGCTCTCCGACGGCCGCGCCTTCGTCCTCTTCACCAGCTACCGTCTCATGGAAGCCATCGCCGGCCGCATGGAACGATGGTTCTCCGAAAAAGGCTGGTCCCTCCTCGTTCAAGGCAAGGGACGCCCACGCCACCAGCTCCTCTCCGACTTCAAAGAAGACATCTCCAGCGTCCTCTTCGGCACCGAAAGCTTCTGGACAGGCGTCGACGTCCCCGGCGAAAGCCTCAGCAACGTCATCATCACACGCCTCCCCTTCGCCGTCCCAGACCACCCACTCACCGCCGCACGCATCGAACACATCGAAGACCGCGGCGGCAACCCCTTCACTGAATACAGCGTCCCAGAAGCCGTCCTCAAACTCCGCCAGGGCATCGGCCGCCTCATCCGCACCAAACGCGATAAAGGCATCGCCGTCATCCTCGACCCACGCGTCCTCACCAAAGTCTA